>CAYYFV010000033.1:0-9089 GCA_964471455.1 uncultured Candidatus Peribacteria bacterium
GTAACACCTTATCAAATTCCGACAAGCTAAACCCACAATCACTCAAACGTAAGTCCAATAAGTTAATCCGGTTAGTCACTAGAATCTTAATAACTTTGGGATGTTTCAGCTCTAATTTTTCAAACAACTCAATCACCCCGTCACAACAAGTATATTTTACCCGTCGACTATTGGATCGATACATATTCAAAACCTCTTGCACATCCAACTGCAAATCACCACAAACCTGCTCCAAAGCCAAATCAAAGTGCACCATCCGCTTAACCTGCTCAAACACATAGTCAAACTCCACCCGACTTTCGCTAGGCAGAAATTGGTTTACTGACCATAAAATCAATTCACTAACCCCCTTATCTGTCCGAGAAAGAGTATTATCAAAGTCAAAAATAATCGCCTTATATTTCATTTATTTCAATTGCTCTTTAATTTCCAAAAAATCGCCCCGAACATAATCGACATTTTCGATGCCCGCTTCGCGGAGCATTTTTGCGGCGCGCGCGGCGCGCCCGCCCCCCTTACAATGAAAAATAATCTTCTTAGATACATCCAATTCCTTCTGCAAATCTATATCCACCAAAACATTCATCGGAATATGCTTCGCAAATTCCAAAACTCCATCTTTGGCTCGCTCCCCATCACGACGCAAATCGACCACCTGCACGTCCGAATCCTGGCACAGTTCACAAAAATCCTGAACATTCAACATAGCAACAAGTTATTATCTAAGCAGCTATATCTTAACAAACTCAAGCAAAAATCACCATAGCCAAACAAACCCCAATAAAATTCTACACAACCCCTTCCTTCATAGTAACTCTCCCTCCAGAAACAACACTTCTACCCAGATCAATTTGAGTCTTCCAAGACGACGAAAGAGTATCAGATCCCACAGGCACCGTTACTCTCCCCATCTCACTTGCACTTACTGGCACCATTGCTAGCATAGGATCAATCCGCACCGTGTGAGCAGAGCCATCCACACCCTGCACAACCGCAGAACCATCCACACCCTGCACAACCGCAGAGCCATCCACACCCTGCACAATTGTAGACCCAGACACCGCCGACCCGACATCATTACCTTCAACACAATTCAGCATCTCCCTTTTATCAAAATAACCCGCCAACCTATCATCCAACGAAGCAAACGCCGCGCCTGAGACCTCGACCAGAAAACCCCGAACACTTTCCAAATAAGTCCTCGAATGAATATATTGCATATCATCACTCCTAGCCACAATCTGCTGCCATGCCGCAACACTCTCAGCAGAATATTTATCAGAATTTAATCTTATAGCAGAATCAATCATAACCACTATAGAATGTAAATCATAACCAATTCCCAAACGCTCAACCGAACCTGAGTTTTGATTGCAAAATTGTAGATATCCTGCATTAGGCAAGACAGCTCCAGACCGCGCATATTCAGCCTGGGCACAATCTCGCTGCAACTGACTCAAAGATGACTGCTGACACGACAAAGAATATTCTGGAGTTTGTTGTAGACATTGACCCCCAAAAAGATACAAAGCTGAATCAACAACCGTAACACCACCACCCCCATTCTCAACCATAATATTAGCTGGTTTCAAATCACGGTGACAATACCCCAGACTCCAGACAGACTCCATAGTCGCTAAAACACTGGCCACATTCTGCATAAAATTATCAGAACTACATTTCAACTCAACCCCCTCAACAAAAGGCAATAAGACAAAACCCTGATTCAAGTCAGAAACAATTGGTACATTCAGCGCTAAGTTAGATAACTGCTGATCCGAAGACAATTCTACATAACGCGATAAATCATCCCATCCAAGTCCCCGTGCAACTTTTATGGCGGCCACATCCCAATCCGAAGCTTCCTCATTAAAATATAAAACCTTATTTACATGCGCAAGACCACCACTACCCAAATGCTTAAATGCAACAATAGGCCTATTCTCTAAACATTTAGATGCATTCACTCCAAACTGACAAATTGTATACTCCAAAACATTCTCCTTATTCACAACTTGAGACCGAAAACACTTTATAGTCTCAGCCTTCCTTAACTCCCCGGCCAAAACAGGATTTGTTTGCTTTATATATCCAATAATCAAACCCAACTCCGGAGCCCTTCCCAAAACTAAAGACTCAGCTTGAAACAACTCCGCAAGTTCGTCATCCTCCAAACCCCTCAAGGCAGTCTGCACACAATCTAATCTAGAACTTAAGTACTTAAGCACCGGAACCTCAAACGCCTTTGACTCATAATCAAAATTTAGCTTATTTTCACTCAAAACCACATTACTCCCATTGCTTTCCACCCAAGCCAACAGATAAGCCATATCATCATCACTCAAATCCAATTTACACCCGATAGCATCTACCTTCTTTACCTTATTGACTTGCGCCAATATACCCTCAATACGTCTCTCCCCCAACAAATCCTCAAGCAACTCGCCCCGTCCTGTACCTTCATTCACATCATCCAGCGTATCTTCAACAATTCTCTCACCCAAAAGCTCCGCCCGTCCTGTACCTTCATTCACATCATCCAGCGTATCTTCAACAATTCTCTCACCCAAAAGCTCCGCCCGTCCTGTACCTTCATTCAATTTACCCAAAAACGCCTCCAATCCCAAGTTTGAAATCTCTTCAATCTTTGGTCTACTCTCTTCCTTCGGTCTACTCTCTTCCTCTAGAGATAAACCCCCTAAATCTAATTCTTCCCGAGTCTCCCCTAAAACTTCTCGATCTGGTCCTGAAGACAAGATCTCCACAGCAGACCTATAAAGACGTTGTGAATCACCTATCGGGATAACAACCTCATCTCCATCACGATCATTATCAAACGCAGCACCCCCCTCATCAACGACGGGCTTAACACTAATCCCAGAAAACCAACCTTCAACACCAGAACCAGGGTAATGAACAACCCTTCCTGATGCATCACGCTGAAGACCAAAATAACCACATAAACTTTGCAATAGCGTCGGCGATCTACGAGCTGAAACCACATTTACAGGAGGCTTACGAGCTGAAACCACATTTACAGGAGTCTGATCCGCCTCATCATTTACAGAAGTCTTACCCGCCTCAACATTTACAGGAGTCTGATCCGCCTCAACATTTACAGGAGTCTGATCCGCCTCAACATTTACAGAAGTCTGACCCCCTTCAAAAAAAGAAACCATATCTCGCACCTTTCGACGCACTGCCTCAACACAAGACACTCGACCCGGTAATTCTTGAGATAATTCTCGACCCAGCGATGCTTGAGACAATTCTCGAGATACAGATACCCGCGCCGAACTCACTCCAACGCTAGCAGATCCAGATAAGTCAGCCCTGGATTTTCTACCCATAATATTTTTGAAATAAGAAAGCATATATACACCAAAACTTAAATATTTATTCGTTTTATTATAGTCCCAAATTTAAAAATGTCAAGTCCAAGTAACACACACCTAATACCCTCAAAGACTCAAGTCTTAATAGTACACAACACGTCTAATGCAAGTTACTCATCCATTGGTGGGTTCAAAATCGCATCCACAAGCTCTCTAACCTCCACGGCCTGACAATCTATCTGCTCTTGTTTAGACCGACCAGCCCCCCTACGAACCATGTTTTTAACTCGATCTAAATCCCTAAATCGAAGCAAATCCTCCTCACAATCCTCCCTCATCTCGGAAGACTGCCTCTGACCACAATCCAAAAACAAGGCTCCAAAATCACGAATCTTCATATCTCCAATTAAATTACACAAACATCATAACACATTCCATAATAGCAAAACAAACCCCCAATCAAAACCCACAGTAGTCAACTACCTCTTCTCCAAGCTCCTGCTCCCTTAAAGGCAGCTAAAACTTCTAGCCAATCCCCCACATTACACCCTCTCTCCTCAATAGATACTAACAAACGGTTCTAAACCCTTTTTAAAAAACGATAAAACTTCTTTTGCACATCAAACACTACATCATCGCCATCATCCTTGAAATTAAGCAATTCTGCAATTTCATCAGTCATGTGCTCCCGAATATAATCATTTAATTGTAATACTTTCTGCATATCTCCACCAAACTCACTCGGCTACGAATTCGTTTAATTAAATCACCATATGCGCCCATTGCATCCAAAATAACCTCACCTTCTTTCGGATCTATAACTTCTATGAAAGTATCCCACAAATCTCCTTCGATATTATGAATTTGTTTAAAATCAACCTCTCTAGAACAAGAATCTTTTACCAAATTAAAAACTCAAATTTAACGTCACAACAATAGCATTTGAATCTGTTTTTGTCAATACAATTTGGCACTAGCCAACAACCTTCAAAACCCTTATAATTCAGCCAACAAAGTTAATTTTTAAAATCCATGTCCGAATTCAACTTCCAGGCTATCGAATCTAAATGGCAAAAATATTGGTCCGAAAATCAAAGCAAACCTGACTCCAAAGACCCAAATCTCTTCTACAACCTGACAATGTTTCCATACCCATCTGGATCCAAATTACACCTCGGACACTGGTATACTTTTTCTGGAACAGATATGTTTGGCCGCTACCAAAGCTTGCTAGGCAAAAAAGTATTTCAACCAATGGGCTTTGACTCATTCGGGCTCCCAGCTGAGAACTTTGCCATCAAAACAGGCGTCCATCCATCGAAAAGTATCGAAACAAATGTCAAAGTCATGGTCGAGCAAATCAAAACCATTGGCGGCATGTACCATATCGACCCAAAAGTCACCACATCAACTCCAGAATATTACAAATGGACCCAGTGGGTATTTTTAGAATTATACAAACAAGGCCTCGCCTACAAAAAAGAAGCGTTAGTAAACTGGGACCCAATCGACCAAACAGTGCTTGCCAACGAGCAAGTTCTACCAGATGGCACCGCAGAACGCTCTGGAGCCAAAGTAGTCCAAAAAAGCATTGCCCAGTGGTTTCTCAAAATCACCGATTATGCCGAAGAACTCCTAGATTTTTCAGACTGCAACTGGCCAGAAAAAACCAAACTCATGCAAACCAACTGGATTGGTAAATCGACAGGATCGACAATTAAATTTCCACTCCAAAACCCAAGCCAAAATCTTGAAAATATAGAAGTCTACACCACCCGCCCAGACACCACAATGGGTGTCACCTATGTTGTAATTGCCCCAGAACACAAGATTGTAGAGCAACTAACAAGCGAAAACCAAAAACAAGCCGTAACAAAATACGTAGAGGCAGCAGCCCTCAAATCAGAAATCGATAGATCTTCTACAGAAACAACCAAAACCGGCTGTTTCACAGGCTCATACTGCCTACACCCAATAACAGGCGAAGCTTTACCAGTTTGGATAGCCGACTATGCTATCGCCTCTTATGGAACCGGCTGTGTCATGGCAGTCCCTGCCCACGATCAAAGAGATTATGACTTTGCCAAAACCTACGAATTGCCAATCAAACAAGTTATAGAAAGCCCACAAAACGAACAAAACTTGGATACCCAAGCTATCACAGATCCAGGCACACTCATAAATTCTGCTGAATTCGACGGACTTTCCTCTGAGGAAGCAAAAATAAAAATTACAAAAAAACTTGAATCGCTAAATCTTGGCGAAGCCAAAACCAACTACAAACTCCGCGACTGGAGCATCACCCGCCAAAGATATTGGGGCTGCCCCACACCAATTGTCTACGATCCACAAGGCAATCCAGTTCCAGTTCCAGAAGAACATTTACCATGGTTACTACCAACAGATGTCGAATTCCGACCAACCGGTACAGCTCCCCTAGCCCAATCAAAGGAATTACTCGAAAGAACCGAAAGAATTTTTGGCAAAGGCTACACTCCAGAAGTCGACACACTAGACACCTTTATGTGCTCAAGCTGGTACTACCTCAGATTTCCTTGCACAGATAATGACAAGCAAGCTTTCGATCCACAACAAATCGACAACTGGACCCCAGTCAATTGTTATACAGGAGGCCCAGAACACGCCTGCATGCACTTACTTTATGCTAGATTCATTCACAAGGTCATGCGAGATCTTAAATACGTCAAATCCAACGAACCCTTCCAAAGACTCATCCACCAAGGACTCATAACCAAAGACGGTGCCAAAATGAGCAAATCCAAAGGCAATGTAGTCTCACCAGACGACTACACAACTAAATTCGGAGCCGACGTATTTCGTATGCACTTAGCTTTCCAAGGACCTTTCGAGGAAGGCGGAGACTTCTCAGACGGAGGGATTATTGGCGTTCTCAGATTCCGAGACAAACTTCTACGTCTTTTCGAGTCAGCCAAAACCTGCACTATAAAAGACCAAGCAACTTATGATTTTCAAACAAATAAACTTCTGGAAAAAGCGCATAAAGACTATGAAAACTTCCAATTCAACACAGTAGTATCAGCCCTCATGGAGTTCTACAATTCTATTTCCAAAACTGGTATCGATAAAAAAGGGCTCGAAATTCTCGCCCAAGCCCTAGCACCAATTATGCCTCACCTAGCAGAAGAATTCTGGCAGACACAGCTCGGGCACACAAACAGCATCTTCGAATCCATCATACCGCAGGCAGACACAAGCAAGCTCATCCAAAACACCATCGAAATGGGTGTCCAAGTCAACGGAAAACTCCGTGGCACAATCCAAATCGCACCAGATGCCAACCAAGACACCGCCCACCAATTAGCATTAGAATCAACGGCCAAAAAATTCATAGAAGATGGCAACTTAATAAAAACCATCTATATCCCTGGTAAAATACTAAATTATGTGATAAAATAATAAAATATAACTAAAATCCATATGCTTCTCAAAACTCTTCAACCAATATTTGAAAATATAGGGCTCACCGAAATAGACCTCAAAATCTACCTGCACCTACTCAAACATCCAGGACAAACCGTCAACCAACTAGCAGAAGCCGGCGATATTACTCGAACCAACTGTTATAACTATATTAATAACCTAGAAAACAAAGGCCTTATTTATCTAATCCCCGAAGTCAAAGTCAATCGATACAACCCCACAGCACCAAAACAAATCACAAAACTACTCAAAGACCAAGCCAGCACTACAAATGACCAGCTTAAACTATTAGATACCCTTGAATCAAAATTCCAAACACTTCAAACAGCAGTTCCACTACCAGAAGTCAGATTTTTCAAAGGCAAAGAAGCTATCGAAATGCTTCTCAAAGAAGCCTTCCAACACACACAGATAGACTTCATGTACAACTCTCAACCAGATAATCCAATTTTTCCAAAGTTACGTAACAAACTCCTAAAATGGATTGAAACACATCCCGAAACAAAATTTAGAGAAATCAGAAACCACGAATTTACACATTCACAAAAACTTATCACAAATTTAAACTACAGTCTCAGATTCGCCCCAAAAAAATACCTACTCCACTCCAGAATAATCCTAGTACCAAATAAGATATATCTCATCAAAAGATTAGATATATCTGAAAAACAAAGTCAACTCATCGGTATTTGTATAGAAGATAACCAAATGTACAACACTCACCAAACCCTCTTCGACCTCCTCTGGGACAACTCCAGAAAATAACAAAACCAAAAACAGAACTAAAAAAACCTCCATCTCTGGAGGTTTTTAAATTAACTACTCTACACACATATAACCATGTGTCGATAATTGAAACGTTGTTCCATCTGCCAAAACCGCATAACTATAAAATCGGTTGTCAATAACTATTTTTTTAAGACCAAAATTCAACATTTTTTCTTGCAAAATATCATCAGCATTTTCAAAAACGGCGCCATAACAAGCACTCAAAATACCATTTTGCTCAACATTCATTCTAATTAGTTTTTTATAAGTAGATTTAGAAAGTGGTTTTTCTGTTTGAAACTCAAACAAAACACCATTAAACATAACTCTATATACAAACCCACCTTTAACAGCTTCAATTTCACCATCACCATCAAAACCCAGTGAAGAGTTATAAGAAACTAATAATACATTTTCAGATGATGTATTTTTATCAGAACCTGAGTTTATAAATGCTACTCTATTATCAATATAAGTATGTTGAGAATGAAACTGTTTTGTAATAACAATTGACAAAGATAACACCAAGGCAAACTTAGTCACATCATTCCCTAATACATCAAAAATTAACTCAAAAATTCTACGAAACATATTTGAAGACTCCAGATCTTCAATTGTTTCTTGAGAAGCATGATCTTCAACCAAATTAGAACCAGACACAACTTCCTTTGGAACTATTTTTGGTACAATTTCAAATACCTCAGATTGAGCAGTTTTTGAAATAGATTGCAATGCTTGAAGACATTCATCTGACCTTAAATAATCAAGATGTTCATCAAAAGTCATAGAAGGTACACCTTCTAGATTTAGTTTACATAAAATATTACTTGGGGTTGACATAATTTTAAAATTATTTATACAAATTAATTATATTCATAAATTCATTTTTGTCAAGCAAATTGACATAAGACATTGCAAACAAACTTAAAAAGCACTAAAATAAGCCAAAATAACCCAATCAAAATGTTGAAAATTGGAGAAATGTTACCATCAATGACTTTAGAAGCCTTTCACAAGGGAGATATTTCCAAAGTAAATTTAGATGAAACAAGAGGTAAATACCTTGTACTCATCTTCTACCCTGCCGACTTTACCTTTATCTGCCCTACAGAATTATCTGAAGCAGCAGATTTATACGAAGACTTCCAAAAAGAAGGCGCAGAAGTGATGAGTGTATCTACAGATACAGCTTTCGTCCACAAGGCATGGCATGACAACTCACCTTCTATCAAAAAAATCACATACCCTATGCTAGCAGACCCAACAGGACAGCTTTGCCGTGCTCTAGGAACATTAATTGAATCAGAAGGCTTGTCACTACGTGGTAGCTTTATTTTTGGCCCAGATGGCAACCTAAAGGCTTACGAACTACACGACAACTCCATCGGCCGCAGTGCAATGGAACTGCTACGCAAGCTCCAAGCAGCAAAATTTACAGACGAAAACCCAGGCACAGTCTGCCCAGCCAGCTGGAAACCAGGCAAAGGCACTCTCAAACCAGGTGTAGACCTAATCGGTAAAATC
>CAYYFV010000034.1:0-9062 GCA_964471455.1 uncultured Candidatus Peribacteria bacterium
CGCTAAAAGTTCTGACGTTGAAAAAGTAGTAAAAAACCAACTTGCCTATGGGGACTACAGAAGTCCATTATATGCTGTCAACGAAAATATAGTCGATGCAGAATCGGCAGACAAAGAGGTGCAAGCATTTCTCACTGGCAAAACCTCTATGATATTTGGTTACAGTCATTTGTACAAGGATATGTTGAACTTGCACAGAGCCTACCAGAGGTCAGCTAAAGATGTAATTGATGTTTCAGACATCCAAATCGCACAGGTGCCCCAGCAGTCCAATACAGACACCCCAGTGGCCTATGCAAACTACTTTACAGAAGTTGTATCTAAAAATACCAAAAACTCATTTGAAGCCTGGGCACTTATATCAAACATGGTCTCAAAAAACAGTTTAGAAATGTTATATGATAAAAATTTCAAACCAACATCACGCAGGGATTTGATTCCAGAGCAAAGACAAAATAGAATTTATTTCCCATTTGTTAATCAACTAGGGTTTGCAAAGAGTATGCCAATTGCAGATGATAAGAAATATAGAGAGATTTTTGCTAGTCAATTAACTCAACTCCTAGAAACAGAAAATTATCAAGTGATTACGAGAAAAGCGCTATCTGATGCTCAAGCTCAAATCAATTCTATTTTAACATCAAAACCACTTAACCAAGTGATTCCTGCACCTAAAAAATAAACACAAGCTGATTGCCTGGTCTCTGAGCTTAATTACCTTCAACAAGTTTGTAGTCCTCCAGAACTCTGCCTATAGCGGTGGAGTTTTTGAGTTTTACGGTGGGGCAGTGTATATATATCCCTTTCTATGCCTATTGGCACTGATCACGGCACTCAACACAAAAAAAATCATCCTCTCCCCATGGCTGTTGCTAGGATTTCTGGCGATGGCGACTTATAATATATATTTTTTGATAGCGGCAGTTATATGCAATTATCTTGGACAGATCACAGAGCAGCACAGGCAAATATATAGACGAATCGTGAGCCAATTTATTATCATTCAGTTTTGCCTAGGATTTGTACAGGTGGCATCTGGATCATCTCTAGGCCTTATGTTGCTTGGGGAGGCTAGTCTGGGCCTGGAGATAGCTGGTGTCTCAAAGGTTAGTGTGATTGGTCTGGAGTTTCTACGAGCCTATGGAACCTTTGCACACCCAAATATTTTGGGAGCCTATGGAGTGTTTTTCTTAAGGACATTTCGATCCAAGTTTCTTAATATTCTAAGTTTCTCACTCAACGCCAATTTAGCGCAAATCCTAGCTCCAAAATTTGCATGGAAGTTTTTATTATTTCCATTGGCTGTGCTTTTGATCAAGAACCCTTTTTCAAATATGAGATCATACAGCGATAGAATACATGAGTATAGCGGAGCCAATCTACAGATAGAGTTTCAACCAGTGCACAATATATTTATAGAGCTGTTTCAGAGCAATATACTTATCTTGCTTGGGCTTGTGTGCATCCTTTGGCATATATACAGGCACAATCGATATGTGGCGGTGAGTTTATGTGTTTTGGGTGTCTTTGATCACTTCTTAGTTTCGCATCCGCAGGGGATCATGTTGTGGGCAGTATGGCCACTTATTTTGAGGACTGAAAATACCTAGGTCTGCCATTCAAGAAGTCTGCAGCAAGCATTTTAGATTTCGAAGGTAATTGGAGTTCCAAAATCTCCAAGACCCCATCCTTACATTTAACAAATAAACCTTTCTCAACTGTAAAAAATTCTCCAATCTCCGCAGATGAATCATCCACATCAGAAACAAGCTGACAATTGTGGATAATAATATTTAAATTACGAAATACAAAGTAGATTTTTGGCCAGAGAGCAAAAGCCCGATGTTTGTTGTAAATATTAACTGCCGATTCTTGTGCAAAATCTACCAAGCCCTCCTCTTTATTGATTTTGTAGCAGTGAGATATAAGTGATTCATCTTGTTTGACTGCTTTGAGTTTGCCATCGGCAATCGCCTGCAGATTTTGCATGAGCATTTTGGCTCCCAGCCAAGCAAGTTGATCTCTGAGTTCTTCAAATTTCATAGTAGAGCCAATTTTCATTTCGTAACTAGTGTAAACATCGCCAGCATCGAGGGCCAACACCATACTTTGGAGACAGACCCCAGTCATAGCATCGCCATGTTTCAGAGCCGCTTGAATAGGACTAGCTCCTCTATATTTTGGAAGCAGAGAGCCATGTATGTTCAGAGTGTCAATTCTTGCTAAGTCGATAACAGCTTGCTTGAGTAAGACTCCATAATCACAAACAATGACAAAGTCACATGATTTCGCTTCGATTTTGGCAAGAATTTGTTTGGAGTTGGCACATTCATGAACTGGTATATCTAGTGATTCGGCAAAAGCAGCTACTGGAGTTTTTTCAAGGACTTTCTTTCTTCCGACAGCTTTTGCTGGCTGTGTCACAATCGATAAAATATTAAAATAATTTTCTCTCACTAAGACTTCTAAAACTTTTGCAGCAAATGGGCCAGAGCCCATGAAACAAATATTCAACATAAAACTTTACAACAGTTAATAATTTTAGTAGATTATAGACTTAATAATTCTAAATCTCAACATGCGTGATTTGATACATGAGTTTGGTCAGATTGTGGAATCAGTGGATAAAGTCCTCATAATTTCACATAACAAACCAGATGGCGATACTTTAGGTGCCAATTTGGCACTACGGCAAGCCTTAATCAGAAAAGGCAAGCGAGTCACATCGGCATGTAGTGATCCTATACCCGAGGTCTCCAAGTTTCTACCCTTTTCGGACTTGGTGACTCAGGAGTTTGTATTGGAGGATTTTGATTGTGTTGTAGTTGTAGATACTGCTACCAAGAAGTTAGTCAAATTTTTCGAAATCTATCCAGAATTAAATAGAACACGCAAACCTATTATTACTATCGATCACCATTATTCAGGTTCGCCATTTGGAACACTCAATATCATTGATCCAGATGCTACATCGACAACAAGTTTACTCTTGGACATATTTTCAGAGTTATCATGGCCAATAGATAGTCATATAGCTACATGTCTGCTGAATGGGATTTATACCGACACAGGGAGTTTTATGCACAGTAATACAAGCAAAAAAGTCCTCAGGCAAGCTGCTATGCTCACCAAAATTGGCGCTGATTTTAATACCATCCAGCAAAACAATTTCAAAAGAACAAATGTCCGCAAGCTCAAATTAATGGGGGAGGTACTGAATCAATTAGAGGTGGATGAGGCTGGAGTCGTTCAAAGTGGAGTCAAGAACACAACCTTCGAAAAATACAATGCCGACAGTGATGATCTCTCTGGAGTAGCAGACATGATATGTTCTATTCCAAATACAGAATATTCAATTCTATTTACAGAAAGTCAGCAAGGGGTTGTCAAAGCCTCACTCCGAACACGTAAAGAAGATGTAAATGTAGCCAAGGTGGCCGAGAACTACGGAGGGGGAGGACATACCAAAGCTGCAGGCTTTCGTGTCCAGGGATCATTAAACAAAAAAATAATATGGGGGTTTGAGCAATTGCCAAAACAGCAGGACTAAATTATCATAGAGATAATTAATCCAGCCCACACAGCATGCTCAAAAAACCAATCAGCATTTTGGCACTTATTGGCCTCATATCAGCGGCCAGTCTTTTTATAATAGTTAGCAGATTTGAACCTTGTGTTGGCTATTCTGCAGCCACATTCTGCAGCGAAATCAACACTGGTAGTTTGGTGTTTCTGCAGTTTAATTTATTTTTATTTACGACAAGTCTTCTTGGACTTTGTATGTATCTAGTCAGAAGTATCAATTCAATTAACTTGGGTAGAAGTTTAGGTAGCAGTATTAGGCAGTCCATTTTGATCTCAGTTTTTTTACAATTTGCACTAACGGCAAAAATTATAGGTATCCTAGAGATATGGAATAGCGTATTGGTGTTTGCAATTCTGGTCACGATAGACTCAATATCAACTAGCTAGACTAAAGCATGTCTATTTTTGATAAGGGCCAAAAGCGCAAAGCGGCACGTCCTCGAATTTGCTCACGAGATACAAAAGATGCTAGTGACTCCGGCGAGCATGGCTGGCCAAACGAAGTATGAAAACAGTTGCGTGAATCAGTAGACTGTAGGCGGTTATCACCAAGTACAAAATAATGATCCTCTGGCACAGTATAAATCGAATCCGATTTGCCTGCTGGCAACAAAGTGTTCCCTAGGTTGTCATCATTGAGATAGAATTCATTGAGTTTGACATAGGCATTGTCTTCTAGCTTGTAGACATAGCCGTCCTTGATACGAATAGATTCGCCCGGAGAGGCAATGATTCTCTTAACATAAAATTTTTGAGAGACTGCTGTCGGTGAAAAAATAATAATATCATTGTTTTCTGGTTTGCCCACTTCGAAGTCACCAATCCTCAAGTATCCAAAAATATTAACTAACATGCGATCACCATATGCCATCTGGCACTCTCCATTGGTATAATTGAGTGTGTTGCACATAGATGGGCCATAGACCTTAAAGGGAATCACCACATAGGAACGTATAATAAGAGCGACCAATACAACAATTGCCAAATCTAAAAAGAACTCAATCCAAGATTTCAAAAAATAGGTATTAAATGTAATAAAAACACTATAAAATGTACCTAAGTAATGACTAAATTACAATTATTTCTATGAGACTAAAACGTTTTTTATTTCGTAAATACCTAGAGGATGATGAGCAAATTTATGAGATTATTCACCATCATTTAGATTCGATTCTCAAACCTTTTGCTATTAATTTTGTACTATTAATCTGCGGCCCGGTCGTTGGGTTTATGTTTTTATCTCACTTCTCCTTTATTTGGTTGTCACTTATGGCTATTGGAGTTGTGAGACTGACAAGTAAAATGTATACATGTTACTTCAATGCCATATTGATCACCGATCAGAATATAATCAATATTGAGTGGGATGGATTATTCCGAATGTTATCGGAGCGTGTGGATTATAGTCAGATGGAAACAGTATCATATGAGGTATCGGGAGTTTTCAACACTATATACAACATTGGCACCATATACATACTCAAACTCTCTGGCCACGCCAAAGAAATCAAGGGCGTCTACAATCCCAAAAAGGCCGCCCACATACTCATGGAGTACCAGGATAAGTTTTCGAGAACAAATCTACACAAAGAACATGAAAATCTCAAAAGCATGCTCTCACGAGTGCTACAAAGGCATATTAACGAAACTGGTGTCAGTATTGTCGAAGATTGACTTGAGATAAATACAAAAAAATATTTAAATATAGAAAAAACTAACTAGCTTAAAACAATGGACAAATACGATGTGGTTGTTGGACTTGAAATCCACTGCCAAATGAATACCAAAACCAAACTATTCTGCGGCTGTTCGAATGATTCCGAAAACGCTGCTCCAAATACCAATACCTGTCCAGTCTGCATGGGCTTTCCAGGTCAACTACCTGTAGTTAATAAAGAAGCTATCAAAAAGGGCATCCAGGCGGGATTGGCATTAGGTTGTCGTATAGCAGACCGCTCTGTATTTGATCGAAAAAATTATTTTTATCCAGACAGTCCCAAGGGCTACCAGATTACACAGCAGTTTCATCCAATTGCCTTGGAAGGCTCAGTCGAAATCGAAACATCTCAAGGTAAGAAGTCTATCCGCATGCACCATATGCACTTGGAGGGGGATGCAGGTAAGCTGACACACACCACAGGTGGGAGTTTGGTTGATTTCAATAGATGTGATACACCATTAATGGAAATTGTATCCGAACCGGATATCAACTCAGTAGAGCAGGCAACTAGTTATGCTCGTGAAATGCAAAGAATTATGCGTTATTCACAATCATCAGATGCCGATATGGAAAAAGGCATGATGAGATTTGATGTCAATGTTTCTCTCAAACCCAAAGGTGCTAGCGAACTTGGAACCAAAGTCGAGGTCAAAAACTTAAATTCATTTACCGCAATGGAAAAGGCCTTGGAGTATGAAATCAAACGTCAAACAAAAATGCTCGATGCTGGTGAAGAAATTCAGCAAGAAACACGCGGTTTCGATGATGTTAAGCAAGTTACAGTCGGACAAAGGACCAAAGAATCTGCCAAAGACTATAGATATTTTCCGGAACCAGATATTCCACCAATGGATCACAACCCAGCGGAGGTAGCAGAGTTGCAAAAACTAGTTCCTGAGCTGCCTTTGAGTAAAAGAGAAAGGTATAGAGCGATGGGTATTAGTGAGGATGAGGTTTTTACACTTTCAAACACACTCGAAATGGCAACTTTTTTCGAAACTGCTTTGGAAATTTCCAAAGATCCCAAAAAAACATGCTCACTGCTGACAACAGTTCTTCTTAAAAAGCTTTCGGAAGCAGAGCTTGATATTACTCAATCACCAGTCTCTGCAGAAAATCTCGGAAAAATGGTCAAAATGATCCTAGATGAAACAATCAGCTTCAATACTGCCAAGGGTGAATTGATGGATTTGGCCTTCGAGTCATCCGAAGATGTAGCAAGTCTGGTCGACAAACATAATCTCAAGCAAGTTGTAGACGAAGGCTTATTACTTGAAGTATGTCAAAAAGCTATTAGCACCCTAGACAAAGCTGCCGAAGATGTCCGCAATGGCAACCCAAAAGCTATCGGAGCGCTCGTTGGCTTCTGTATGAAGGAGTCTAAGGGGCAGCTCAATCCAGCCAAAATCTCACAAAAACTTAATGAGTTGCTAAGCTCATAATTTTCAATCTAAGAGCTCCAAGCCAGTTATCTAGACTTTGGGCTCAAAAAGTGCTAAAATATATAGATATAACCAAATACCATGCTAGAAACACAGTATTCATTAGAACAAATCTTTCACACACTATTATATGTAGGGGGAGTCTTGAGTTTGTTTTTGACATGTATGGTCCTTTTGATGGTCTATAAGATTTTGAAAGACATTCGCAAAATTACCAATTCGACTTCTGACATTACCAATAGGGTTCATAGCTTGGTCACGGGACCAATTGATATGATCTTATCGGTACTTGGTAAGTTAACGCCAATAGTAGAGAAGTCTATTCGTTCCTATATCGCCAAAAGCAGCAAGGCCAGCAAGGGCAGTAAAGAAGCTAAGAAGGGCCAATAATGAAATATTTATTTCTGGACTCCCTTCTCAAAGCCAACTCTCAAATATCTATCAAAGACAAAGAGCAGATCAATTACATAGTAAATGTTCTGCGTTTTAAGAAAGGACAAGAAGTAATAGTTCTAGTTGGTGAGGGTACACTCACCCATGCAGTTATTGCGCTAGCACATAAGAAAGAAGTCCTCATAGAGACAAGTGAATTGGAGATACACGAGAGGCAAAGTTCTCCTCTCAATCTATATTTTGGGATTCCAAATAAGCTTCCCAAACTTGAGCTAATGCTCAAGATGGGTACAGAGCTCGGAGTTTCTAATTTTTACCCAATTCATACTGAATATAGCCAGGTCACTAGTCTTGGTAAGAAAGATCGACTTAATCAAATTATCAAATCTGCGGCCTCTCAATCAGAAAGCAAGTTTTTGCCAGTCCTACACGAGCCACAGAATCTCAAAGATCTAGATCCAAGCCAAAAGTACATTGCCTGTATATGTAGAAGCGAGCAAACACCGCTTCTGACAGATTTATCATTAGATATAGATCAAAGTACCAATATCTTACTTGGACCGGAAGGAGGCTTCTCTGAGACTGACAAAAAAATCATCCTAGATAATCTCAAAGCACAACCGGTATCCTTAGGTAATAAAATATTGAGACTAGAAACGGCAGGTCTGCTTGCACTTGGTATATGCTCTCTTAAGAAGATCCCAAAGCAGTAAGCTACCTTCGATTCCAATAAATAGAATTGGAAATACGATAACAGCCTTGATAATTCTCTTATAGCGAGAGGGTTGATTGATAAGTCTATAAATCCATTCCAGACCCATCGATCTCACAAAAGATGGAGCACGTTTGATATTACCAGACAGATAATCGATAGCACCTCCAATACCAATGGCTACTTTTACATTCTGAATATTCTTAAGGTTGTCGACAATCCATTTCTCTTGCTTGGGTGCGCCCAGGGCCACTAGCAGAAAGTCGGGTGAAAGCTCGTTAATTTCTTGGGCAAGTGCTTTGGAATTGTCTTCTGTAACGACTCCTTCGAAGTAACCTAAGAGTTTCACATTAGGAAACTTCTTTTTGATAGTAGAAAAATTCCCAGGCATTCCACCAAGTATATATATAGAACCAAGATTCTTACGGAAAATAGTCTTAACCAAATCAGTACCAGTAATACGTGAGCTTGGGTAACGGAATAAACGCAGAAGTAGATGTAGGCCAAATCCATCAACGATATTAAATGAGGTATTCCTAAGCACAGTAGCAAACTCTGGATGCAGCACGCTTTCGACATACATTTCTGGATTGGGAGTTGCTATAAAGGTCGTAAACTGATCCTCATTGGCATGCAGCCTCTCATTAATCTTATCAACGAGTTGCTCCATAGATCTGGAATAGAAGCGAGCAGAGTGAAAACTGAAAAATTCAGACATTTTATTTATTTAAAACTAAAATAATATTATGACAATCTTTGCGAGAGCATTTATAACCTTTTTTATCAACAAACACAAGCTGGTATGATTTGAAAGGCGACAGCCAAAGTAATAACTTAAGTTCCCAAATCATAAAGGCGTGGTAATAGCGTGGCGTATTACCAAATTTAACATTGATGTCATTGAACCTCCAGGGGTGGGTGACAAAAGCTGTTAAGAAGTTGGATAAGTATTTCTTCTGCCATAGGTTCCAAACCGATACACAGGCAGTCGAGTTGGGTTTGAGATACTTATAAACGTTTGCCAGGAATTTACGGCGATTAGCAAGTCCATGTAAGTGATGGAAGCTCGCCACCGCGAATATTGCATCGAAGCTCTCAGTCTTGAGAGGTAGGTCTTTGTCTTGTGCTACAAAACTAGAGTGTACAAAAGTCTTTTCAGATTGAGTTTGAGAAAGATTGAGTTTGGCCTCTTCTATCATTTCTGATGAGA
>CAYYFV010000035.1:0-8857 GCA_964471455.1 uncultured Candidatus Peribacteria bacterium
TCTAAAGATACTGAAAACAATATAGTTTTTGTATCTAAAAACTATGACCTCTTAAGTCAACAACGTATGGACTTTAGAATAGATTCTGGGAACTTTATAAGTGATAGCTGGTTTGAGAGCGCTGGTATCAAAGTTAAATTACGGCACGGTCCGACCATGTATGGATGCCAAATCACCCAGCTGGAAGCTGGTTATAATGTCCATCTTGATCAGTCTGACCAGGGCATTTCGCCTGGACAATTTGCTGTTTTTTACTTGGATGGAAAAGTGTTGGGTTCGGCTATGATTTCCGAATAAAGATTTGCCGAATTCTCAAAGAAATCCTACAATAAATTTAGTTATATTAATTTAATCCCCTATCAATGGCTAAAGAAGCTGAAACAAAGAAGGCAACGAGCAAAAAAACACCTGCAAAAAACCCCCGAGCAAAAACTACTAGTGCTGCGACCACCAAAAAGCCAGTTGATAAGATTTTAGTTGCAATTGGAGTGTTTGTAGCATTGACCTTACTGGGAATGGCACTGTCTATTTCTATGGTGCTTGAACAAGCACGACCTACTGGAAATGTGGCTGTAGGCATGGTTTCAATTGATGATGATGCGATTTTGGGTGACCCCAATGCTCCGGTAACTATTGTGGAGTTTTCTGACTATGGTTGTCCATACTGTGGACGGCACTTTTTGGAAACTATGCCTAGTATCAAAGAACAATATATTGATAAAGGCTTAGTAAAAGTGGTGTATCGAGACTTTGCCTTCAAGGGCGAAAATAGCCAAAACCTTGCTATGGCCGCTGAATGTGCAGGCGAAGTGAATGGAGATACCGGCTTCTATGAAATTCATGACTATATTTTCCAAAATCAAGGAATCCAAGTTGAGCAAGTCTTGGCGTTTGCAAAAAATGCTGGGTATGGCTCTGACTTTGAGCAATGTTACCAATCTGGAGATATGCTATCTGAAGTACAAGCTGACTTGGCTGATGCAAAATCTTATGGAGTTAACTCTACACCGACATTCTTTGTGAATGGCGAACAGTTGACTGGGGCTCAACCTTTTGAGGCTTTCAAACAAGTTATTGATGCAAAATTATCTGAATTTCAATAATGCACTATTTTTCATTAAGAAACATATCGGTTTTTTCTGTTATGTTTTTAGTTATTTATGGATTAAGTATCTGGATGCTTCTGACCCTTCCAGGTTCGCGCAATATGGCTTGTGTAATGGGAGCTTATTTGACGCCGGGCAATATAATCTTAAATATGCTGCTGTCTACTGTGATTGCCCTGAGTATTGTTAATATGGTGGAGTTCGCCTACAAAAGATCTCAAAATAAAAAAGCTTTTGTCTCTGGATCTAGTCTTGTTGGAACGAGTTTTTTGTTCCTTACTAGTTTTTGTGCGAGTTGTAGCCTGCCTATTTTGGCTGGATTGGGAATTGGTGGGGCGTTGAATTTTATATCTATATATCAAGGCTGGTTTCAGATCTTGGCCTTGTTAATCTGTCTCTATTCTTTGTGGAGCAGCCATAAAAAAGTAGTCGAAGAATGTAATGTCTGTGTATTATGAGCTTGATTATTACCTTGCTAATTGGCATCGTGGCCGTGTGTGTGAGTCTGACAATCTTGAGCGTCTTGATGGTCCGAATGCTATCGACGAAAGTACTGGTGATTTTGTTTATATCAAGTACTTTGATTGCGGTCTACTGCGGATGGAGCCTGGGTAATCAGATTAATGATATGATTATTAATTTATCACCGAGCAATATCATCAAGTCTATTGACTTGTTTGCCAACTAAAGTGCTGCCGCTCCCCTTCTTGTAATTTTGGAGTTTGTATATACAAAAAACTTTTGACGAAATACGCTTTGTGGTGTAGAGTGTTTTTACAAATCGCGGAGTAGAGCAGTGGCAGCTCGTCAGGCTCATAACCTGAAGGTCGGTGGTTCGAATCCACCCTCCGCAACCAATAAAAACACCACAAACCCTGGAATATCCAGGGTTTTATGTTTGTGTTCCAGATCTGGATATTTGTGCATTTTTTTGTTTGATCAAGCCCGATCGATGAGAAGGTTTGTGATTGATTAATTTTGAATGAATACGTAGAATACAAGCACAGTTAAATTAAGAGTATGAACTTAATACAACCAAGATTATTAAAAGGCTTTCGAGACTTTGGCCCGAGAGAAGCAATGCGAAGAACTCAAATAATTTCTACGATTCGCTCTGTATATGAAAAATATGGATTTGATGAAGTGGAAACACCTGTTTTGGAATATGCGGAAAT
Source organism: uncultured Candidatus Peribacteria bacterium (assembly GCA_964471455.1). Lineage (GTDB taxonomy): Bacteria > Patescibacteriota > Gracilibacteria > UBA1369 > CAYYFV01. The sequence goes on from CAYYFV010000035.1 coordinate 2,282, forward strand.
CTTATTTGGAAAAATGGGTGGCGAGGCCGAGAAACTCACCTATCACTTTGAGGATCATGGCCAGCGAGAGGTCTGCATGAAATACGATCACACTGTAAGTTTTACTCGATATTATGCCCAAAATTTTAGCAAACTAGCAACTCCATTTAAGAGGTATCAGTTTGGGCCGGTGTTTCGGGCGGATAAGAATCAGAAAAATCGATATCGGCAACTCTATCAATTTGATGCGGATGTGATTGGAGCTAATTCACTGCATTCGGAAATTGAATTGATTGCTATGATGATTGAGGCATATAAGGCCTGTGGGCTGAAAGGCTTTAAGGTGCGTATCAATGACAGAGTGTTGGTGGATGGCTTGCTTGAAGCCATTGGAATTAACCATGGACATAAATGTCAAGTAGTTGGTGTGATTGATCGAGTGCATAAGATTGGCCTGGAAAATACCTATGAAGAGTTCAAGAAAATTGGTGTCGGTAAAGCCAAGGCAGAAAAGCTTATTGAGGCTATCGATGTACATGGTAGTAAACTGTCGCAACTGCAGAAAATTCATGGAGTCAATACATTGAGGCTTGAGAAAATTATTGAAACCCTGGACAACCTTGGGCTTGGGGAATATGTGGAATTTGACTTTAGTATCGTGAGAGGTTTGGATTATTATACCGGTGTTGTTTTGGAGGTGACGATGGATGAGGTAGCTGGCTCGATTGGTGCTGGTGGTCGTTACGATAATCTGTGTTCTTTGTTTACGCGACAACAATTTAGTGGTTTTGGTTTGTCGATTGGGATCGATAGACTTTATGATGGGCTCGAGGCTCAAGGTTATTTTGATGAAAGCTCCACCAAAACCAAGGTACTTATCTCTGTTTATGGAGAAGGCACATATTTAAAAAGTTTGCAGCTGCAGAAAACTTTGCATCAAAATGGAATAGCTGCTGAGGTCTATCCGGATGAAGACAAACTTAAGAAACAGCTTAAATATGCTGATCGCAAGGGTGTTGCCTTTGTGTTGCTGGCTGGTCCAGCAGAAATTGCGGCTGGTGAGTATGTGCTGAAAGATATGCAATCTGGAGAGCAGGAAAATGTAAATGAAAAAAAGCTAATCGAGAGATTAGCTTAGGTTGTTGATTGTTTGGATGTGGCTGCTGTTAGGATTTGAGTAGCTGCTCAATTCTGAGCAAGCGATTGTACTTACAGGTTCTTTCTGAGCGAGAGAGGGAGCCAGTTTTTATTTGTCCAGCCTGCATACCAACCGCTAAGTCTGCTATAAAGGTATCTTCAGAGTCTCCGGAACGATGTGATACCACTGTATTCCAGGCGTTGTTCTTGGCCAAATTGATAGCTTCGACGGTTTCTGTGACAGTGCCAATTTGATTGGGCTTTATGAGTACCGCATTGGCTGAATTGTTTTCAATTGCCTCTTTGATAAGCTTTGGATTGGTTACCAGATAATCATCTCCCACTACCTGGATTTGATCGCCTAATTTTTCTGTGAAATCTATCCAGCCTTGGATATCCCCTTCTGCCATGGGATCTTCGATAGAGAAAATCGGATATTTTTGACATAGATCGGCATAGTACTCTATGAGTTCTGTGGCAGTGTATGATGTATCTTGATCGTGTTCATGCATAATATAGCTGCCATCTTTGTGAAACTCAGATGCCGCGACGTCTAAACAAATAAAGACATCCTGACCGGCTGTGTATCCAGATTGCTCAATTGCTTGCACTAGAAAGTCTAGAGCCTGCTCATTAGATTCTAAATTTGGTGCGAAGCCGCCCTCGTCCCCGACTGCAATTTTGTACCCTTGGTCCTTGAGAAGTTTTTTGAGGGTGTGGAATATTTCGCTACCGACTTGAATTTGCTTGGCTGTCGACTGAAAGCCAAGTGGCATGATCATAAATTCTTGGATACTCAGGCCCGAATCAGCGTGGGCGCCCCCATTGATCAGATTCATCATGGGAATTGGCATTATGAAATTTTGGGTGTCGATGTCGAAATACTCAAATAATGCTATTTGCTTACATGCTGCCGAAAGCTTGGCATATGCTATGGAGCAGGCCAAAATAGCATTGGCCCCGAGCTTGGATTTGTTTGGAGTCTCATCTAAGGATATTAACAACTTGTCAAACTTTGTTTGCTCTGACAAGTCGAAATTAAGAATTTTGGGAGCAATAATATTTTCGATATTTGAGATGGCGACCATAACAGACTTGCCATGGTATTGATTTGGATCGTTATCTCTAAGCTCTAAGGCCTCACCGGCGCCAGTCGAGGCTCCAGATGGCACGATGCTTGATTCCATGAATCCATCATCTGAATACATAAAAACTTGAATAGTAGGATTACCTCTAGAATCCAGAACTTGAAGGACTTGCAGCTTGGCAATTTTTGACATATGGCTAAGTTTAATATTTGTTGAACTAATTGTAGACTCAAAAAAAGCTTTATTCAAATGTAGTTTTTTGTTAGAGTGTTGGCATGTAAAAAGAACTTATGGATATTAAATTTATAAATAAAGACACACTACACATCAAAACTAAGGAAGTGAGTATCGTGCTAGACCCTCAACTGGAGGATATTTCTGCCTGCAAAGCAGACGTGGTAATTACAACCAATGATAACTTTGATATAAGTAAATCAGATGCAATTACATTTGACTGGCCTGGTGAATACGAAGCTAAAAATGTACTAGTAAGATCAATTGCAACCCAAGATAATGCCGATCAAGAGATTCGAATCGTGACTATGGAAATTAATGGAATAAATACGGCCTACATTGGAAAAATCGATAAACTACCTTCTAATAAAAAATTGTTTGAAGAACTCTCTATTGTCGAAGTGTTGATTTTGAACTCTAATCTCCCTACAAAAGACGCCCTCGATCTTATAGAAGAGGTTGAACCAAAAATTGTTATTGTGGCTGCAAAAGATGAGTTGAAAGATGCTGATGGTAATAGTGAATTTGAAAAACTCAGAAAAGAAATTGGCAAGCAAGAACAAGAAATCGAAGACAAAGTTACTATCAAGGTAGATGCAGACTCACTGGATAGACAAATCGACTACTTTTTCTTGAATGTTTAATTAATTTTGTCCTCATAGTTCAATGGATAGAACGAAAGCCTCCTAAGCTTTAGATTCAGGTTCGATTCCTGATGGGGACACCAGTTCGTTCGTCGGCTTCGGTCCGAGAGCACTCGATACTCAGAGTGAGTATCTCCTGATTCTCCCTCGCCTCCTCTCTCACAAGGACTTTTTGGCTGGATGTTTTCGTTAGTGGCTGGGCCTTTTTGATTGGGCGATTGTTGGGTTGGATGATGGCCAGATTCGATGATTAGGACAAGACTCTCCCAACGACCTCTCGTGGGCCTTTTGAATGGTAGATCTAATCTATTTAAGACCTGAAGTCCGTGCCTTGGCTAGGAACGGTCTTTGAGTTCGAGGAAGGTAAAAGTCCAAACAGCCTGGGTGAAGACTCTTAGTGCTCCGCCTAGCTTACCGACCATGTACAAGGTGAGCGCGGTAATGAGATACATCATGTGGATTTTGTATTCGGCTAGGTTGAGAGCTGTAAGGACAGAGACTATATAACTAAATAGAATTGGAATTAGGACTACGATCAAAAGATTCAAGAGAATTCGTAGGCCGATGAGGGCTAGTAAGAATAGAATTAAGACTGTTTCCTTGAGATTAGACATGACTAAGGCACTTGAGTGCCTGAGACTGGCAAATAGGTCCTCCCCATCAATAATGATGTAATTCTCGGCATAGGTGAATAAAAAACTAAATACAAAGCCGAGAATAAATAGCAGAATTAAAAATGGTGAAAAAAGCTTGAGCGCTTCTGGGCTCAAGTAAATATAAATGTAGCCGACTACTCTAAGAATAGTAAAAGAGGAAAAGGCAAACAAAACTGCGTGGTATTCGGTAAGCTTGACGAAGTTGAGCCATCCGTATTTGATGCCGCTTGTGAGTGAAACGTTCTCGCCTTGGTAGCGCTTGGCTATGATTTGAATCGAGGCGCCCTCACAAAAGATGGGTAATAATAATTCCAAAATAAAAATGCAGAGTGCAGAAAAGACTAAAATCCAAAAGGTTTGTGGATTTGCTATAAACACATTCTTGGCAAAGTCCATTATTTGAGTGTAGAGATGAATATCGGCTTTTCCCGCCTTGGTGAGAACACTGGTAGATTGGAAAAGGATGATGATCATTGTTGAGGCGGTGGCAAATATTGCTGGCCAAAAGGCATAGTATGTAAACATATTCTTGTTGGCCAATTTGAAATTCCAAGCCTTTGAAATCAACTGTTTATAATTCATCTATGAAAATTTTTGTGAAATTAGGTCTAATATAACAAGATTTGACGTGTTTTGAAATTGTCACAAGCTTAATTTTATGCTATATTAGAGGTATGGAAACAAATATGAAAACTATTAACGGAGGTAAAACCAACTGGGTCAATATCCCCAATCCCAACGCAAGTGATATTGAGTTGTTGGAAAAAGAATACGGATTTCACCACTTGGACCTAGAGGATTGTCTGACAGAGAATCAGCGTGCAAAAATTGATCGATATGACAATTATACCTTTCTCATACTGCATTTACCGACTTTGCACCCAAAAACAAAACGTATTATTTATGAAGAGCTGAACATATTTATCTCTGATAGTTTTTTGATTTGTTTGCACGATAAGCATGATTATCTAAATGTACTTTTTGAGCAGGCCTTGAACAATGATATTATTGCCAAAGATTATATGGGTAGTGGTTCGGGATATCTGCTGTACAAAATTTTGAATGAGGTTTTTGAGTCACTTTTTAAGATTGTCGATGATCTGACCCGCGAAACAAACAAAATTGAACGTGAGGTTTTTCAGGCTGAAAACAACAGAGACATGCTGAAAGATATTTTACTTTTGAAAAAGGATATTATTAATTTCCGGCGAATTATTTTGCCTCAGCGGACAATCATTGCACAGCTTGAGCATATGACCTTTTCCAAAAATGATGATGACTTGGAGGTTTATTTTGATAATGTGGTCGATAAAATTGAAAAGATTTATTCTTCTTTGGAGAACTTGAACGATTTGGTTGAGAGCTTGCATCAGACAAATGAGTCTATTATTTTTCACAACACAAATAATGTTATTAAGGTCTTGACTGTGTTTTCGGTTGTGATGCTGCCTCTGACATTTGTAACTGGATTCTATGGTATGAACGTCAATTTGCCACTGCAGAATTCAGAATATTCGGTGCTTTGGATAGTGTTTTTGATGCTAACTATTCTGGGATCGATGTTGGGCTACTTCAAATATAAAGATTGGATCTAGAGATTTTGATAATTGCTATTGCCAAAAAATAGCTGATGTGCTAGTTTGTTTGTGCTTTTTAATTATCAACTATATATTATGATGAACGGCAAAAAGAAAAAAGTTATCATGGGTAAATACGGAACTCATTCTAACGATACTGGCTCTTCTGTTGTGCAAGTAGCTATTTTGACTCAAAGAATTATTGAACTATCTGACCATTTAAAACAACATCCAAAAGACAAGGACTCAAGACGTGGATTGCTTGGATTGGTAGCTAAGAGACGAAGACATTTGAATTACCTCAAATTGAACAACAGTGACGCTTACCAAAAGCTTACTGAAGAGCTAACACTTAAGGCTAGCTAAGAAAAGCCCTCACGCAAGTGAGGGTTTCTTTTTTAATAGATTAGCCTATACTATTTAAGAAAAATTAAAACGAAGAAAAATATGACATATTTCAGAGAAGCCCAAGAAATCAAAATTGAGATTTTTGGGAAAGAGTTCGTAATGCGAACAAATGATTTTGCCTATCAGGCTGACGGCAATGCCACTGTAACTTGTGGCGAGACAACCCTACTTGCAACAGCAGGTATGGGAGATGCCAGAGCAGATGCTGGATTTTTTCCATTGATGGTTGATTTCCAAGAAAAATACTATGCTGCTGGTAAATTAAAGCATTCAAAAGTTAATAAAAGAGAAGGCCGCCCTTCTGACCAAGCCATTCTGAATTCTAGAATGGTGGATAGACCGATTCGACCTTTATTTCCAAAAGGTATGGTTAATGACGTTCAAGTTATCATCACTCCCCTGGTCTTTGATAAGACTCACGAAATGTCGGCTATGGGGATTACCGCAGCATCTTTGGCACTTGTATTGTCTGGGATGCCATTTGATGGTCCAGCTGCAGGTGTGCGTATGGGCTTGATCGATGATCAACTAGTAGTCAATCCAACTGTGGAGCAACTAGAAAATTCTGCACTCGACTTGGTTGTGGCAGGTACTGCACATGCAATTACTATGGTTGAATCGCGTGCTGACGAGGTTGCCTTTGACACCATGTTGCAAGCACTTGAAATGGCTTTCGAGGCCATCCAAAAATTATGTGCAGCCCAACTAGAACTTGCTGCTAAAATCGAAATTGAACAAAAAGAACCAACTTTGAATCTGCCTAACGAAGAACATGTGGCTATGATCGAAGCCAAGCTTGATTATGACAAAGTTTTGGGAATTCAAGGATTGACTAAAAAAGATCTTAAAAAAC
>CAYYFV010000036.1:0-8788 GCA_964471455.1 uncultured Candidatus Peribacteria bacterium
CCCGCAGTGAATAAAAATAGGAGTCTGCACCTTACCATGAGGCAATTGGAGTTCTCCAGTACGAGCTTTGGATTTGGAGCTTTGTTTATGAACTTTGAAATCAAACATAAAAAGAAATTAAAAGCCCCAAGTTTCCTTGAGGCCTAAATTGAAATCTAAAAATTTTTATTTGCTTTGGCGTGCTTCCTGAAGTTTTTTGGCCATTTCCATTTTCTTTCGGAATTTGTCTACACGTCCCTGTGTGTCGACGAGAGTTTGTTTGCCCGTATAGAACGGGTGTGATTTGGAAGATACCTCTATATGAACCACATAGTAAGTAACCCCATCAACTTCTCTGGTTTCTGAGGAGGTCAGAGTAGATTTAGATACAAATTCATCTCCAGTAGTAGAGTCAACGAATATTACGTTGTTCATTTGTGGATGGATATCAGTTTTCATTTGCTTATTCTTTAAAATTTTTAATCAGACTAGTTTTACATTATTTGTGAGATAATTGCAAGGTTTTTTACGCCTTAAACATCTCCTTTTGACTTTCGGCATTTGCGATTTCTTCCTCTTCTTTTTCTTCACATGGTAGGGCAGACATAGATCGAACAACATCGTCCCCATTTAGTCTCATGACATAGACTCCCTGAGTAGATCTCCCCATGGTTGGAATGTCTTTGATATTCAGACGCAGCACTTGACCATCACGCGATAGCAGCAATAGGTCTGGTTCGTAGTCGCCTTCGAGCACCACAGCTCCCACCAGGTTACCAGTTTTCTTAGTTAAGTTGGCAGTCTTGACTCCAGAGCCTCCACGCTTCTGGTTTCTATAGGCACTCAACGAGGTGATTTTCCCCAGTCCATTTTCCATTACTACCAGCATCTTTGCTTGCTGGTCAGATATAACATCCATTTCTACAATATGATCCCCAGTTTTGAGTTTCATCCCGATTACACCTTGAGCGCTTCTTCCCATGGCCCGGGCATCACCCTCCGAAAATCGGATAGCCTTACCAAATTTAGTCGCCATGACCACTTCTTGTCCAGTTTTGACTGGTTTGACCCAGCACAGCTCGTCACCCTCCTTCAATTTGATAGCAATCAGACCAGATCTACGCACATTTTTATATTGATCAATTGGGGTCTTTTTGACCACGCCCTTCCTGGTAGCCATAAAGAGAGCACATGCAGAGAAGTCCTCTTCGTTATCCAGTGTCAACACCGAAGTGATATACTCATTTTTGGAAAGCTCCAATAGATTAAAAATTGATTGCCCCTTGGCAGTTCTCGAACCCAAGGGTAGTTCGTGGACTCTGAGCATGAAAACCTTGCCAAGGTTGGTGAAAAATAAAATTCGATCATGGTTCTGGGCAAATTGAATCAGTTTCACATGATCATCAGTCTTGGTAGACATACCCACCTTACCCTTGCCACCACGGTTTTGCACCTTGAAGCTCGAAGGCTCCATTCTTTTAATGTAATTAGACTCAGTCAAGGTAATCACCATCGGTGCATTTGGGACAGTATCCAGAGTGGATATCTTTCCAAGTGCATGCGGTACTACCTCTGTGCGCCTTTCGTCACCATGCTTTTGCATGATTTCTTGAGTTTCTTCTATGAGTATATCTGTGATTCTCTCCGGTTTAGACAGAATGTCCTCTAGATCAGCGATCAAAGTCATTAATTGTTGATACTCATCTTCAATTTTCTGGCGTTCCAAACCGGCAAGAGTTTGCAGTCTCATATCAAGAATGGCCTTAGCCTGAATCTCCGAGAGTGCAAATTTCGTCATCAAGTTGTTGCAGGCCTCTTCCTTGTCGGCAGATTTTTTAATGGTTTCAATAACATCATCAATAGAGCCAAGCGCGATTCGCAGCCCTTCTAATACATGTGCACGTGCCTTAGCTTTTCTTAATTCAAATTGAGTACGCCTCGTAATAACTTCACGTCTGTGAGTCAGGAAGTGCTCCAAAACTTGCTTCAAATTCAAAAGTCTTGGTTGAATTCCATCAACAAGCGCAATCATATTCATATTAAATGAACTTTGTAATTGGGTGTATTTATATAGTTGTTGAAGAATTTTCTTTGGATAGGAGTCCCTTTTCAACTCTATATAAATACGCATACCTTTTCTCGAAGACTCGTCACGTAGATCGGTAATATTGGTAACTTTCTTATCGCGTACAAGCTCGGCAATTTTCTGAACCAAGTTCGCCTTGTTTACCTGATATGGAATTTCAGTAATAATGATAGCAGATTTGCCTTTTGGCAAGTCGATTATCTCAGCCTTTGCTCTCATAATAATGCCACCACGACCTGTTAGATACATTTGCTTGATAGCCTCTGTATCATAAATTGTAGCTCCAGTAGGGAAGTCAGGACCCGTAATGTGTTGCATCAAGTCGTCGATATTTGCGTCGGGATTCTTTGCCAGCTCGAGCACGGCCCCACAGACTTCATTTAAGTTATGAGGTGGAATCGAAGTGGCCATAGCCACCGCAATCCCCATAGATCCATTGAGAAGGAGCTGTGGCAGTTTTGATGGCAAGACACTTGGTTCTCGCTGACTACCATCATAATTTGGTCGGAAATCAACTGTATCTTTTTCAATTTCACTCAGCATAAATTCAGTAATAGGCATCATTTTTGCCTCTGTATAACGCATAGCTGCCGCGCTATCTCCATCAATCGAACCGAAGTTACCCTGACCATTTACAAGCATGTATCTCATGGAGAAATCTTGAGCCATTCTCACCATCGAGTCGTAGACTGCAGTATCACCATGTGGGTGGTACTTACCAAGTACCTCACCAACTACTGTTGCCGATTTTCTAAACTTACCAGAGGAGCTCAAACCCACCTCCTTCATAGCATATAAAATTCTTCTGTGAACTGGCTTCAAACCATCACGCACATCCGGAAGCGCACGAGACACGATTACACTCATGGCATAATCCAAGTATTTATCTTGCATTTCGTGAGCAATACTCCTCAATTCATCTCGAGTATTTTCTTCTGAATCAAAGAGGTTATTATTTGAAATATCTGTATTCATATTGCACTGTCAAATTTACATACCAGATATTAGCAGATTTAAATTCCAATTGCTAGCAATACCAGACAAATTTTAAAATTTACTAGAGCCATGTTTCAAAAAATGATATAATTAGAATAATTCAGTTACCCCTTATATATAATGAGCAAATCCGAAAGTTTCATAGATAAAATCCTAGGTCCAGTTAGAAAAAAATATCAAAAAGGCGCCACGTCGAATGAAGATCAAGTTACCCAGGCCAGGGCCGGCGCCCAGGATGCCAAACCGACTCACACAGAGGATAAGACCAAGCTTCCCGATTTGAGTTTGCCACACGCTCTCACCGACAAGTTAGATACCATCAAAAAAAGCGCTGCCCAGGCTGCCGAGTCAATAGCCAATGCCACCAAACCAGATATAGCCAAGCAAGCCTCTGTCAAAAAGCCACACACTCCAGATCCAGAGGCCTCAGACAGTATCAATTACAAACAAGTCGAAAGATCTTATCAAGAGGGCATTAATCGTCTCAGAGATCTAATTGCCCCTTCTGCCATGCGAGTTGATTTTGATCAATTATTTATATCCGGGGTCTACACCAAAACTATTTTTGTTTATGATTATCCTCGGTTTTTGAATGCCAACTGGATGTCACCTGTTATCAACTTCGATGCCGTGATGAATATTTCTCAGTTTATTTATCCCTTCAATTCATCTGTAATTCTCAAGGTCTTACAAAAAAAAGTTGTCCAAATGCGCTCAGCAATGCGCATGGCTGCCGAGGCTGGCAAGATCTCAGATCCCGGTCTAGAGACCGCACTCCAAGATGCCGAACAGCTCAGACGAGACATTCAGAAGGGGATGGAGAAATTCTTTCAGTTTGGGATGTATATTACTCTCATGGATACCGACAAAGATAAGCTCGAAAGACAATGCAAGCAATTAGAGGCTATACTTGGTGGGCAGCTAATTCTCACGCGGCGCGCAGCACTGCGTATGGAACAAGGCTTCAATTCTTGTTTGCCACTCGGATTAGATGAAATAGATATAGCATGGAACATGAATACATCTCCTTTATCTTCTACCTTTCCATTTACATCATCGACTCTGACTATGGAGTCCGGTATTTTATATGGTCTCAATCGACATAACGATTCACTAGTAATTTTTGACCGCTTCTCTCTAGAGAATGCCAATTCAGTTGTCTTTGCCAAGTCCGGTGCAGGTAAATCCTATGCAGTCAAACTTGAGATCCTTAGATATCTCATGGTAGACACAGATGTGATAGTGATAGATCCCGAAAATGAGTATGAGGCACTCTGCGAAACAGTCGGAGGCACCTATCTCAAGGTCTCTCTAAATGCTGATAAGCGTATCAATCCATTTGATCTGCCACACCCAATCAAAGATGAGATTCTCAAGCCAGGAGATCTACTCCGTTCCAATATAATTAGTCTTATAGGACTACTAAAGCTGATGCTTGGTGAAATGACACCTCTCGAAGAGGGGCTGCTAGACAAGGCTCTAAATGACGTATATGCCCTCAAAGGCATTACCATGGACCTTGTAGACCCATCAGACAAAGAACCACCTACAATGGAGGATTTACAAAGCGTTTTGGAGGGCACACAAGGTGCAGAAAGCATCGTCGAGCGCATCAAGAAATATACCGAAGGTACTTATTCGGGTATTTTTAATAAACCAACCAATATAGACCTTTCTTCAGGTTTGGTTGTGTTTTCTATTAGAGATCTCGAAGATCAGTTACGTCCAATTGCCATGTATATCATTTTGAATTACATCTGGAATAGAGTCAGATCATCTTTGCAAAAAAGATTATTAGTTATAGATGAAGCCTGGACAATGATGCAGCATGAAGATTCGGCCAAGTTCCTATTCGGACTCGTAAAAAGAGCGCGTAAATATTATTTAGGTGTCACAACCATCACCCAAGATGTAGAAGATTTCTCCAAATCCAATTATGGTAAGCCAATTATCACCAACTCTTCTATGCAGCTTCTGCTCAAACAATCACCTACGGCTGTCGATGTCTTGCAAGATATTTTCAATCTAACCGAGGGGGAAAAATACCTACTACTTAATTCTGGGGTCGGACAGGGGTTATTCTTTGCTGGTAATAAGCATGTGGCAATTCAAGTGATAGCATCCTTCACAGAAAACGAAATCGTCACAACGGATCCCAAAGAGCTACTCCAAAACAGATAATCGACAACATAAAAACCCAGCCAACGACTGGGTTTTTTACTGACTAATATTTTAATTACAGTTCCAATCCTAGCTCCGGGAAGAAGGGGACTGTTTATGGTTCAAGAAATACACAGAGCTAACAATAGAAGTGAAAATAAATGCAATAATAACATATGCAAACATGTGCTGGACACCAACCATGTCAGCCACGATTCCAAATACAAGTACCAACACCGCACGAAACAGTACTTGCGAGAGGCTGCAAATAGATAGAACGGTAGTTCTATTGTCTGATTTTATATTCTGATTAATTTCGTCCTCCAAGACAACTTTGTTCAGGCCTTCTGCAAATTTCAGTAATAACACAGCTATAATAATAGTGATACCTGTACCATATGCAAAACCTGCAAAACTAGATATAATGCAAAGCAATCCTATTCCAAGTAATTTATCTACCTGAAAGTATTTATCGAGTTTATGAGTTACAGCGCCTCCTAGGCCCGTCAAAATTCGCATTAGAGCATAAACTACTCCAAAGTATATCACTGGCAAGCTAGATATTTTGAGTAGTGGTTGTATAAACTCAGAGCTCATAAAAGCAAATGCGACCGTAACTACAGATACAAATATTGAAGACATAAGCTTTTTACTAATTTGGATTTCCAGGAAAGCAGATTTTAGTTTTTTGCTGTAGATATTTTTAGTTTTTTGCACCGACTTGTTTATCGGGGGTTCCACAAAAAATAAAGACAGTACAAATGCGATTACAAAGAATATTATACCAATCAAGAACGGTAGTTTATTATTGTATTCGTATAGAAGAGGAACTCCAAGTAGCAAAACGGCATTCACAAGATGTGAATATAGCATTACTTTGCCAGTATATTTTTTAAATTCTTGAGTTCGATTCAACTGAGCTAAACTCTCAAACAGCAATGAGTTTCTAGTTCCCGTAATAAAAGCACCAGCAATACCATACATCAGGCTTGCTAACAAAAACCATATAAAAGAATTACCAAGAAAGTAAAACAACATGGTCAAGATTCCAAAAAAAGCATGCAACATTAAAGATGTTTTTTTACCATTTATATCAGCAAAGATACCTCCATGAATTTCCGTACTCATGTGAATCACGGCAGTCACAGCAGCTAGAGTACCAATTTCTGTAAAACTGAGATTATTTACCAGGTAATAAAGTACAATAATCGGCATCGAAATCCTTTTGATAAAAATACTGTAAAAATATAACAAGGGAATATTTCGGAAGTAATTCAAGGTATTTGTAGGCATAGTGACTTATTTAAAGTTATACAAAAATCAGCACTTTATCGAAATTAAACAGCATAGTTCTAACGTAATTCTAGCAGGGCTCGATTGAGAACAGGGTCATTTTTGGAGGATAAATCACTCATCTGTGAGCTCACTTCGATGTCTGGCTTGACCCCCACCTTATTGATTTTTTTCATGGCTGGGCTTAGCCATTCAGCAATCGTGAGTTTGAGGGCGGAGTTATCAGTGTAGCTTATAAGTTCTTGGACAGTTCCTTTACCAAATGAGTTTTCACCTATGATAGTGACATTCTTGAGGTTTTCTTTCAGAGCAGCAGCCAAAATTTCCGAAGCCGAAGCCGAACCCTTGTTTATAAGAATCACAATACGGCCCGGTCGTATGCTCACATCCTGCTCCGACCTAGTGATTTCGGTGCCATCGTTATACTTTACATTTACAATTGCTTTATTGGTAGGCAAAAACAAATCTGCAATCTTGATCGCCTCATTCAGGTAGCCTCCAGGGTTCGAACGTAAATCAATAATTAAATTGTTCGTCTCCGGATCTATTTCCTCATAAAGTTTTTTGAAACTATCACTCACAGCAAAACCGAAGCTCCGTACTTTAATATAGCCAATATCGCCATTGTGCACTTCGGCACTCACAAGTGGAATATCGATTTTCGCCCTAGTGATTTTAAACTCCAAAGTCTCTGAATCTCTTTCGATTTCGAGTTGGACTTGAGTGCCACTTGGACCTTTGATAAGATCAATGGCATCTTCAATCGAGAGGCCCTTGAGTTTAATACCATTCGCCTTGGTGATTATATCTCCAGGTAACAAACCTGCTGATTCGGCAGGGGAATTAGAGATAGGGCTAATTATTTCTAGCTCATCATTCTCATTCATATATAGTGAGGCCCCAATACCTTCAAATTTAGAACTCAAATTCTTTTTAAAATCTGAATATTCTTTGGGTACTTGAAATGTCGAAAAGGGATCATCCAAGGCTTCTACCATTCCCTCTATGGCACCGTATAGCAGCTTGGTTTCATCGATAGTATTATTTTCTATATAGTCTTTCTTGATTCTGTTCCAGACATTTTCCAGAACTTTATATGTATCTTGCTTCTGAAGATCGGTCAAAGGGTTGATTACTGTCTGAACAGGTCTGGGAGTCATAGTGTCTGCCCCCAACTTCTCTAGTATCATTAATAATTCATCAAGTGTAACCGGTCTTAAAATAGACACCTTGCCGTCTCGAGTTGTTATAAGTCCAAGGCTCAAGGCTTTGTCAAAAACTGGAGCCATAAAGTGCCGCCCTTTAATATTAGTGACTTGAGATTCAAAAGCGTCGGTATCAATTAGAAATTGTTTGACAGCAATACCTTCGTATTTAAATACTAATGACAACAGTTTCCACAGTGACAACTCTCTATCTGGCTGCAAGTTAGCCAGGTTGGCATTGTAATGAATAACTCCTAGCTGGCGCATCTTCTCGACATATCCACGGTCAAGCACATCCACATCATCAAACAACTTATCCTCAGGGATATCAATGTTATCCACAAAACCATCCTTTTCTAATAGGACCTTAAAAAGATCCATTTTAGTGATGTTCTGGTTCTCACGTATTTGAATATCATCCACTGACTCCATTATCTGTAATCTATTAGCAAAGCTAGTTACAGGTAGCAATAAAACAAGAAGAAAAATTGAAATAACTTTATTAAATGGGTTCATAATTTGCAAAATTAAACAATTTCATTCTAAATTAAGCCGTTCAATAATCCAAATTGTTTTTGCATTTTTGTGAATGCTCAACTATACTTGGGAATGTTTAATACGCAATCAAAATAGATATGAATGACAATAACAACAATTATTCAGCCTCCAATATTACCGTCCTTGAGGGACTTTCGGCCGTTCGCAAGCGCCCGGGGATGTATATTGGTACTACAGATGTAGCTGGTCTTCACCACTTGGTTTGGGAAATAGTCGACAACTCAATCGATGAAGCTCTAGCAGGCTACTGTAATCAAGTAGATATAGAAATCAACGAAGATGGGTCCTTATCAGTAACAGATAACGGCCGTGGTATTCCCGTTGATTTACATACCAAGACCGGCAAGTCAGCCTTAGAAACAGTTATGACCGTCCTACATGCCGGTGGTAAATTTGGAGACGGTGGCTACAAAGTTTCTGGGGGTCTTCATGGGGTCGGTGTTTCTGTAGTAAATGCCTTGAGCACCAAGGTGGTCGCCGAAGTCAAGAGAGACGGAAAACTACACAGACA
>CAYYFV010000037.1:0-8623 GCA_964471455.1 uncultured Candidatus Peribacteria bacterium
TTTGTCTGAGTAGATATAGGTATTCTGTGAGTAATTGCGAGTAGTCAGATATTTCTTGCTCTGTGAGATTGAAATTAATTGATCTCAAGTACTGGTAATGTAAATATAAATCATTTTTTGGATTGAGTTCTAGGGCTTCTTGGTAGAGCGAGGAAGCTTGATAGATGGGATAATAATTTGGGTATTTTTGTAAACCAGCTACCTTTTGATCATCTGTTACTTCGTAATATTGATGTTTGAATGGAGCAAGTGCTGCTAGAATTTGATATTGGGATTGATTATCTGGATTGGCCTCAATCATTTTGATATTGTAATAACCAACCAGCTGCGTAGTGGAAAGAATCAAGATAGCTAGAGAAAAGAACATAAACCCGGCCTCGAGTGTGTTTTCTTGTTTCTTGTTTAAGTAATTTGTATGTTTGAAAAGATGTGGCTGAGAACCAAATAAGTAATAGTTCTTGAGTGCCCCAAGCAAAGCAAAGAAAATAAAGTTTAGGGCGGTGAAATTGAGATTGTAATCAACTAAATTATGTATCAAGAGCCCAATCAGAAGTGAGTACAACATAAAATAGTGTGAGTGGAGCTCCGGCTTGGTTTCTACCAAGTGTCGGAAAATATTTGCAAAGGTGAGTATTAAGAAAATTGTAAATAAAACTGCCACCAGCGGGCCATTTTCACTCCACAACTTGAGCAATATGTTGTGAGCATGTGGGGCCTGAGTCAGTAGCTCTGTCTGGTCTTTGGCTGATAAATATTGGAAGCCGCCAGAGCCGACCCCAAAGAAATTTTCTAAGCCCAAATTTAAGGCCTGGTTGAAGTGCGTATATCTTTCGCTGAGGCTACGGGCCGAAGAGACATCTTGTGAGGCTAGTCGATCAACGCCGTTGACTGGATATGGTAGCTGTGAGTCGTAGGAAATTGCCCAAGAAAAGACAAGTGTGGCTATGACTAGAATTTTTGTAAATTGAAGGGCGGTTTTTTTGAAAGGTTGAGATCGGAATAATGAATAAATAATGTTCAGGCCTGCAATTACTCCTAGACTCAAAAATGCTCCCCGTGACCAAGTCAAAACAAGTGCCATAAAAGCTAAAATGGTAATCACTGGAATCTCTAAGATGGTCTTTTTATGTTTTTTGAGTACAAAACTGATGACAATTACTGCCAACAGAAGGGAGGCTAGGGCGTTTGGATAGGTGGTATATATTTCTGTGCCCCGGAAAAAAGAGCTGAACCGAGAGTCATACAGATTGAAAATATGGTAAAAGCCATATCCAAAGATCATGAGCATTATAATATTGATAGTGTTTCGCAGGTGACTTGGATAAAACTTACGTAAATCAAGATTTGAAGCTAGAAAATAGATTAGAGCTCCGACATTGAATGTGACAAACTCCTTGAAACCATATGGTGTTTGAGCAAGTAAATGCGAGAAGTTAAATAAAAGCAGAAACCCTATGAGGACCTTGTCTGCAATTGAGAACTTCAACTTAGGATTGAAAGATTTATAAAAGGACATGACAACTAATGCAATGGCTGGAGTAAAAATTCCATAAAATAAATGTGACTGCATATCGAGAGAAAAACTACCAGTCAGAAGCATGGCCAAAAGCAGAATGAAAAATCCGTACTCGGGGAGTTTTTTTGATAAAAACTCATAAATAGTTTTGTGCATAAGCGATAATCTATAGACTAAAAATATAAAACACTGATATTATACACAAGAATTTAACTAAAATACATGTATTCGATAGGAGAATTACGACCCGGAATGGCGGTTATTATTGATAATGATCCCTACGTGATACTTTCTGCCCAGCATTCTAAGCAAGCTAGAGCGGGCGGAGTTTGTCGTACGAAAATCAAAAATCTAAAAACTGGAGCAGTTCTACCGAAGACTTTTCAGGGTGCCGACAAGTTAAAACCGGCCGATGTGAAACACAAAAAAGCTCAGTATCTTTATGCCGACCCTGAGAGCTTTCACTTTATGACTGATGATGATTTTGAGCAACATGAATTAGACTATGAAACTGTCGATGACGCAAAGCTTTATTTAGTAGAGGCTATGCGAGTAGACCTGTTGACCTTCGAAGGCAGGCCTATTGCTGTTAAACTTCCTCCAAAGGTTGATTTGGAAGTAACTCAGACTGATCCAGGTGTAAAGGGGGATACAGCCTCCGGTGGATCCAAGCCAGCGACTTTGGAAACAGGTTTGGTGGTATCTGTACCCCTATTTATCAAGGAAGGTGAAAGAATTAGAGTTAACACAGAATCAGGCTCGTATGTCGAGAGAGTCTCGTAAAAAAATATTGATTTATTGCTTGTGTATGTAATAGATTAAATTTACTTTGACTATTCAAATAACCATTTTTCAAATGACTAAAAGAACTTTCGCAGTTTTAGCAGGCATGATGCTTGTAGCAAGTCTTGCAGTAGCAGGATGCTCTTCTTCTCAAGAAGAAATTACAGTAGATGATATTATTGTTGAAGAAACAATGGAAGACACTACTGAAGCTCCAGCAATGGAAGACACTATGTATGAAGAAGAAGCTACCGAAGAAGCTGCTGAGTAATTTTACACATCAGATTCGTTCAATAAACCCACTTAGGTGGGTTTTTTTATTGCAATAGAAACTCGTCAATAAAAGCTTGAATATCACCTGCGAATACCTGGTCTGGGTTTTTGGATTCGTATTTGCTGCGGTGGTCTTTGACAAGCTTGTAGGGATGCAGCGTGTATGAACGAATCTGGCTGCCAAAGGCCGCAGTATCCTTGCCGCCACGAATCTTCTCAATTGTTTCGGCCTGCTGCTCCGCCTGAATGTGCAACAGCTTTGAGTTGAGTATCTGGATAGCCGCGGCTTTGTTTTGGTGTTGAGACCTGTGATTCTGACAAGCAGCCTGTATGCCAGTGGGAAGGTGGGTCACCCTAACTGCTGAGTCAGTGGTGTTGACCGACTGACCGCCAGGTCCGCTAGATTTGTAAGTATCAAACTTGAGATCTTCTGTATTTAAATTAAGCTCTTGAGACGCTGGCAGAAGTGGGATGACATCAACTCTGGCGAAGGAGGTTTCGCGGGTGTTTCCAGAGTTGAATGGTGAGAGTCTAACGAGTCTGTGGACTCCATGTTCGGCCTTTAGATTGCCATAGGCAAATAGGCCCTCAGCCTGCATGGTGAGATGCTTAAGTCCTGCAGTTGAGTAATCAGAGTCCAAAATTTGAATGTTCCAGCTGTGGTTTTCGCAGTAGGACCTGTACATTTGGGCGAGCATATTGCTAAAGTCTTGGGCATCATCCCCACCAGCTCCAGAGTGGATTGAGATAATAGCACTCGACTTATCAAATGGACCAGAAAGTGTCGAGGCCAAAATTAACTTATCATGCATCTGAATTAGAGTCTGATAATCGTTCTGTCCATCTGGAGTGTCTGCGTAATCGGTGATGAGCTCGCAAAACTGATTGTACTCTTTGATTTTGGACTGAAAGGCCTCGAACTCCTGTAGCTGATTTTCAAGATCACCAAGTTGCTTGGCAATCTGATTAGAATTTTTTTGATCCCAAAATCCAGCCTCCATCGTTTGAGATTTGAGACGGGAGACCTGGTCCCTTAAATCCGAGATGTTGAGTTTCTCTTCTAATTTGGTTAAAGAATCTGTAAGTTCTAATATAGTGAGCATATTGTAGGTTAAGATCTAAGTATAGCTTTTGCTTAATAAAATGTTAATATGTTTTTATAAAATTTGAAATGAGTCTATCTAAAAAAGTTTTTTCAAACACGTTTTGGCAGGTGTTTGGCAGGCTTGTCACAGCCGTGGTTGGGGTAATTTCTATCAAGCTAATTACATCGGCCCTGCCAACGAGCGTTTATGGTATGTATACGACTTTGTTTGAGTTGGTGGGTTTTTTTGCAATTGTTGCTGACTTTGGTCTATATACTATTTGCGTGCAGCAAATGGCAGAAAAGAAACATTCTAATGAGTATATATTGGGGAATGTCTTGAGCATGCGGATGATTTTAATTGTGGCTACTTTGGGTTTGGCGAGTATTGTTATTCCTTTTATTCCAAAATATGCAGGGACTTTGATAGCCAAAAACGTATCTCTGGTTGCCTTGGTGACATCTTTGGCTTTGATGAGTGGAACTATTTCGGCCTTGCTGCAGTATAGATTGAAGATGATTTGGTTCTCACTAGCTCAGATACTTGGGAAGGTTGTAACTGTGTCTGTAGTTTTTGTGATTATAAAGGTCTTACCTGAAGTTGGTTTGGAGACTTTGTTTAGCAGATTGATATGGGCGGGCTTTTTTGGGAATCTATTGATGCTGGGGCTGACTTATTTCTTTGTCTCGAAATTGATACCTATTCGATTAAAGACAGACATACGCTATATTAAAGATTTACTGAAAAATGCTTTGCCGTATGGACTGGCTTTGATTTTGAACAAGTTTTATTTCAAGATAGACGTGGTGTTTATTCAGTGGATGGCTGGCAACTCTCAGGCAGGTATTTATGCTGTGGCTCTGAAGTTAATGGAGATTGTTGCAGTAATACCTGTGTTTTTTATGAACTCGGCACTGCCAGATCTGACTGATAGCTTCTTGAATAATAAGAGGAGGTTTGAGGAGATTATATCGAAAAGCTTTAAATACCTGAGCATGTTAGCTGCTCCGATCATGATGGGTGGTATAGCCCTGGCCTTTGCTTTGACTTTTTTGATAAGTAGCCCCCAGTATTTGAGTGGATACCATTGTAAGAATGATATTCGGCAAGTTTTTCAGACGGCTGAGCAGGCGAGTTCAAAATGTGCCGAAGTATCGTTGGACCCGACATTTGTCGGTGATTTCGAGGCTAGCTTTCAATATATGTATGGAACCGACGTGGCTCTGAAGATCATTCTGGTGGCTATTTTCTTTGTGTTTTTAAACTCCTTATTTGGATTCGTGCTGGTGGCAATCAAGAAGCAGTCGTGCCTATTGAAAGTCAATTTTGTGTGTTTAGTTTTTAATATTATAACAAACCTACTTTTGATTCCGAAATATGGATTTGTAGGTGCGGCATACACTACGGTGGTATCTGAAATTCTGATTCTAATTGGAACTTACTATTTTGTCTTTAAACATACTGGCTATACCCAGAAATTTGATGAACTATTGAAGATATTTATCTGTAGTATAATTATGGCTTTCTGTGTCAGCAAAAGTTTTGATTTGCTATATAGCTATGTGCAAAACTTTGCGGTGCTATTTGCCATCGTTATTGGGTTTGTTATTTATGCTTGCTTAAGCGTTTTATTTGGTATTTTTAGGC
Organism: uncultured Candidatus Peribacteria bacterium; assembly: GCA_964471455.1. Lineage (GTDB taxonomy): Bacteria > Patescibacteriota > Gracilibacteria > UBA1369 > CAYYFV01. The sequence goes on from CAYYFV010000037.1 coordinate 5,305, forward strand.
CTGCCGAGCTTCAAAAACACTAAGAGCTTTTGCACATATTGTGCAAAACTTGTGCATAAAAAGACTTGAAGCTTGACACTAATGGGCACTAAGAGTTATAATTAAATCAGTGGAAAGTGAATTTATAGTAAAGAGTCCACGAAAAATGCTGGTAACGAAACTTAATATAGACGTTCGCTATCCATTAAAGAGGTAGCAATATTTAAAAAAATTTAATCTAAATTATAGAAATGACTGATAAAAAGCAGTCGAGTAATTTAGATCGATGGCTGAAAAAAAACATCAGCCAGGGCAGCAAGAGTGCTGCAGCGGAAAATTCAAAAACGCCTAAAAAAGGCGGTAAATCAAAGTTCTTTCGCTTTGGATCTAAATCTCGTCAAAATAAAAAACATCTCAAGATATTATTTCTTGGGGGCCTCAATGAAATTGGGGGAAAAAACATGATGGCTCTTGAATACGATAACGATATTATGGTTATTGATATGGGGCTACAATTCCCAGAAGCTGAAATGCTTGGAATAGATTACGTTGTGCCAGATGCTAGTTATTTGGAACAGAACGTAAATAAGATCCGTGGGGTTGTGATTACACATGGTCACTTGGATCATATTGGTGCTATAAGCTACTTGGCACCCAAGCTAAATAATCCACCGTTTTTTGGAACGAAACTCTCAATGGGATTTGTGGAAAGTAAGCTCAAAGAATATAAACTTCATAAGAAGGTGAATACAAATGTTATCGAGCCTAAGCAGGTATTTAAGCTTGGAGTTTTTAAGGTGACTCTCTTTAGAGTTAACCACTCAATTCCAGACTCGACAGGTGTGATTATTGAGACCCCAGATGGACTAGTTGTGCATACGGGAGACTTTAAATTTGACTTCACTCCGGCCGATGGAATCATGGCAGATCTGGATGTGATTGAATCACTTGGCAATAAAAATGTAACTCTGATGATGAGTGACTCTACAAACTCTATGAAGAGTGGTAAGACTATAAGTGAGAAGATAGTAGGCGACTCGCTGGATGATATTGTCAGAGAGGCGAATGGAAGATTGATTATTGCAACTTTTTCATCGTTGATTGGACGTATGCAGCAGATTTTGAACGCCGCTAAGAAATATGATCGTGAAGTGTTCTTGAGTGGGAGAAGCATGGTCCAGAATTTTAAGATTGCGACGAAACTTGGCTTCCTGAACTATCCCAAAGGTATGGTTTCTGAGCTTAAAAAAGCCAAAAAGAGAGCCTACTCTAAAAAAGCTTTGATTTTGAGTACAGGATCACAGGGGGAGAGCCTTGCGGCATTGACTCGGATGGCACTTAACTCCCACCCTGATGTGAAAATTACCAAAGATGATACAGTGTGCTTCTCCTCGTCTCCGATTCCCGGGAATGAAGAGGCACTCATGATTGTAATGAATGCTTTATCCAAAACTGGTGCTAATATTATTACCAACAAGCATTTGGATGTGCATACATCTGGACATGGTTATAGTGAAGAGCTTTCAATGATGCTATCAATGGTCAAGCCAAAATATTTTGTGCCGGTGCATGGGCAGTATTATCATAGAAAGGTTCACGGTGATATTGCAATTGGGACTGGTGTGAAGCCAAATCATGTATTCTTGTTAGAAAATGGTAATATTCTTAATATCCGTAATGGAACTGCCGAAGTCGCGAAAAAGAAACTGCCAGATAACTATGTGATGGTTGATAATCAAACCAATATGCTGTGTGGGGTGGCTCATAATGTAGTGGCTACAAGAAATGCCATGAGTAAGAATGGGGTTATTATTCTTCATGCTATTATAGATAAGAAAACCAAGAAGCTTGTGAGTATGGATGTGCAGTCTCATGGATTTATATTTATGAGAATTACCAAGAAGGTTCTCCAGGAGCTTCTAGATGAAACAAAAGTTCAGTACAACCTGCAATATAAGAAAAAGCGAATCCAAAATACCGAAATGGTTGAGCTGCTTATTAAGAATATTGCCGATAGGCAAATTTTAAATCGATTGCAAAGGAAGCCTGTTGTGATTCCGGTGGTGACTATGGTTTAGAATTGGTGATGATATTAGTTGAAAAGGCGCGCAAAAGACTTGTGCGCTTTTTTAAATGTGTTTGAAAATAAAATTGTGTATAAGTGGTATGAACAGGTGGTTTTGCTTTTTAAGAAGCGGTTATTTGGATTGTGAATAAGCTGTTGAAAGACTGTGGATTATCAAAAAATTGTTGATAAGTGAGGGTGAATTGTTGATAAGTCATTGGAAAGTTGGTGGGTAGGTTTTGCACGCTGGAGGCACCTGGGTGTTTGACATAAAATGATTAAAAGAAGCAGTTTGGGCTGTGTGAGAATTTGCACAATTTGGGTATGGATAAATACTATAAAATTTTGATTAGACAAAGGTTTTTAAACGGGTTTTGCAGGTGCTTTGTTGAAAAGATTGAGCGAGTGAATTTGATTAAGCAGAGCATATAAGTTCGAGATTGGGGCGCGATTTTATAAAATTACTGTTGAAAAGCTTTGTGTTTTGCACGGAGATTTGTAGAACTGACCTTAAGAAAGCTAATAATTTTGGGGTGAGAGTTTACTCAGTATTGCTTTTAGGGATGCGGTTTTTTTGGGGGGCTAAAAGATATGCACATGGGAGTACTATTATTACTACTAATTAATTTAATTATTATTTTATTTATTTCTAATAAGGGATTGTTTAAAAGATAAGTGAAGTTGGAATACTTGAAAATTGATTTAAATTTGGTAGTTTGATTGAGGTTAATAAAGAAGTTAGTATTTTGATTATGGAAATAAAGGTTTTACAAGCAGATTTGGCTCAAGCGTTGAGTACGGTGTCTAGAGCTATTAATTCGAGTAATACTTTGCCTATATTGGGGAATGTGTTGTTGGAGGCATTTGGTGATAATTTGAAGGTGTCGGGTACTAATTTGGAGGTGGCGATTTGTGCTAATTGTCAGGTTGAGGTTTTGATGGAGGGGGCTATTACCGTGCCGGCTAAGTTGTTGAGTAGTTATGTTAATTTGTTGCCGAATTCTGAGGTGACTGTAAGGGCTGATGATGATTTGAATGTTTCTTTGATTACTAGTCAGAGTGAGAGTCAGATTAAGGGTCTGAAGGCAGAGGATTACCCGACTATTCCTGATGTGACTGGGGATGTGAGTTTGAGTTTGCCTGCTGAGAGTTTGTTGAGGATGGTTAATCAGACGGTGTTTGCTTGTTCTCAGAATGGTACTCGACCTATTTTGGGGGGTGTTTATTTGTATTGCGATCAGGATTATTTATATTTTGTTGCTACTGATTCTTATC
>CAYYFV010000038.1:0-8510 GCA_964471455.1 uncultured Candidatus Peribacteria bacterium
GTGCAAAAGACCGGTAACTTTGTGCAGATTGCTGGGGTTAGGACATTTGCTTTGGTTAGTTTGTTTGGTGCGGGGCTGCAGTTGATTGAGCAGTATTCGAAAGAGCTTTCCTTGGTGATGGCCTTTGGGTTTCTGTTGATGCTGGCCGGCAACTATATTGCATCTACTATGAGACTAGGTATTAATGGGGCAACGACAGAGGTGGCCTTGTTTTTGACTTTGATTGTAGGATATCTATGCGGTCATCAACAGTATGTGCCTGCCATTGTGATTGCAGTTATAATGCTGCTGATACTGGTTCTGAAAAAGTCACTGCATATGTTTGCAGAAAAAATTACGAATCGTGAAATGCGTTCGATTATTATTTTTGCAGCCTTGAGTGGTGTGATCTTACCTCTGATTCCAAGAACAGATTTGTTGCATGGATATGTAAATTTATTCCAGGCTTGGCTGATGATTGTACTAATTGCGGGTATTTCACTTTTGAGTTACATGTTAATTAAGTTACTTGGGGCATCTAAGGGACTATTTTTAAGTGGATTTTTGGGTGGATTGATTTCATCGACTGCTGTGACTCTAAGCTTTGCTGCTTTAAGTAAGTCCTCTCCTCGGCATAAATGGAGCTTTGTAACTGGAATTGTATTTGCTTCGAGTGCCATGTTTGCTCGTGTTTTTTTAGAAGTTTTACTTGTGAACAATGCGCTTGGATGGAAAGTTTTTCAATCACTCATTGTATCCAGTATTGTTGGGATTTTAATTGCTGTTTGGATGGGTTCGACTCATAAAATTAAAAGTATTTTTAAATCGGATACTATCAAAGAGCCTGCTCCACTAGAACTGAAAAAAGCCTTTGGCTTTGGTCTAGCATTTATTGTTATTTCTGCAGTTATGAAATTCTTAAATTCTCAATTTGGAGCCAATGGAATTTATGCCGCAAGTTTTGTGAGTGGCATGGTTGATACAGATGCAATTAGCTTATCACTGGCAAATTTAGCCAACACGGGATTAAGTTTAGAGGTGGCGGCTATGGGTATTTTAGTTGCAGCGTATGCGAATACACTTATTAAATTAGGCTATGTTTGGTTTTTAGGAGACCGCAAATTAGCCCATAGTTTACTTGGGATTTTCATGGCTATGATTGGAAGTGGTTATGTTTGGTACGTGGTTTCTTAGCGTTTGCGCATAAACGAAGATGACCAGTGGTAGAATATCCCGAGGGGCACAAATGGTCAATTTGAGCGAACGAACGTGTTTAGCCTATGTTGGGTAATGTGTTTGTTTTGGTATAAATACTTTGTATTTCTCCATATCTCTGCTCTTCTTGTAATAATTCAAAGCCCAATTTTTCTAAAAGTTTAATGGATTGAAGATTTTTTTTCTGCGTTTCTGCATATAGTTCTTTTAGTTTTAACTCTTGAAATGCATAATCAATGGTTTTTTGAACAGTCTCTGATCCATATCCTTTCCCCCAAAATTCAGGATGAAGTTGATACGAGATCTCATAATGTAATTTGTCGTGATATATTGTTATGTATACCATCCCAATAAATTGATTCGTATCTTTCTGTCTTACAATCCAATAGCATTCTGGTGATTTGGTAGAAAAAAAATCTGCAAACTTATCATCAAATTTAGCCTTTGTTACAGGTCCACCAAGGTATTTCCTAACTGATTTATTTGTATATAAACTTAGCAGATCTTCATAATCTGCTGGATTGGGTTTAGAAAAAATTGTTCTTGTAGTTTCCATGATAATTAAAATTTTACTTTTTTTATTATTTCTATCAATTTATCATACTGTCTTTGGGCGTAGTCTTCGTCAACTGCTGGGTCAAAATTTTTATCATCGACCAGAGCCCAAATTACTGGTAATACTTCGTTAGTTTTCTTATTTAGTATCCATCCGTAACTTTCATAGCCTTGAAGATTAGTGGTTAGACCTTGAATCCAAATTTCTCTTTGCTGAGTTATAATGTTTTGCCAACCTTCCAATTTAAGTTCTGCCAAATAATCCTCCTTCATTTCTGGTCTCAAATCTCTGTTTAGTAATGTATTTATTAAGTAACTTGAAAGGGTGTCTGCATTAGGTTTTACGATATTCGGGAATTGAATTTCTTCGTGGATCTCGCTTGTGTTTTTATAGGTTAAGTAGATATAAAATCTGTCTTCGGAAACTATACTTGCTTGTGTGTCAAATTCAGTACCTTCAATAATTTTGTATTCATTGCTATACTCACTAGGAAAAGAGAAATTTGTTTCTAATGCGATTACTTCTTCTTGAGTGGATGGTTGATTATTATTACAGCCAGAAAAAAGTAAAACTAAGCCTATTGCTGATGGGATTATTAGATGCCTCTTCATGAAATTTATTAATAATTGTGGTCAGGTTATATTGTTTTTCAAAATCGCACAACTAGACCATATCCGACCATGATTTGTCGTTTATATAGAGAATTAACATACCTATTACTAGACTTATAATATGCCTTAATGCTGGCTTGTCTGGATAAAGGTACAAATCAGTAAGGCCCCACACACCATGCCAAAAGATGATAATTCCGATACCTGTGATCAAATAATAGAGGCTTTGTTTGAGTTTGTTTGGATTCTTTCTGAAAAACATTTTAAGAGTATTTTATATTACTTTTGACTGTACTACCTGCTGAGATGTCGGTCTTGATTATAGCACCTGGCATTATTATACAATCAGAACCGATCTTGACACTAGGCATAAAGATAACTCCAATGCCAACCACAGCATTGTCACCGATCATGACTCCGAGTTTGGGGCGGTTTTGGATTGGTTGTTTGTCTAGCCTGAGATTGGCTGTGACGACCCCATGGGCCAACCAGACATTGCGACCGATTATAGAGTCTCCTAAAAAGCCGTTGTGGGTGCTGGAGTGTTCTTGGATAAGCGAGCGAGAGACTTCTGTGTTGAATCCAATTACGCAGTCGTGTTCGATGAAAGACTCGTTTACTAGGCTGCCGACTCCAACGATTGTGTTGGCTCCGATGTAGGCTGGGCCCTTGATGATGGCATTGGCATCGATTTTGGCATTGGACTCGATAATGACATGGCCTTGGATGACTGCTGTTGGATGAATATTGGCAGTTGGGTCAATGCTTGCTTCGGAGTTCTCGACGTACATTTTGAATTTGTCATAGGCGTGCCAGGGATATTTGACTGCTTGCCACTGGCCTTTGTAGGGGTGGACTTTGATTTTGCCTCCAGATTTTATTAGCTCTGCGAGAGCTTGTTCGTAGATGTCATCTGATTCGGTGCCTGATTTGATTTTCTTCATAAGATCTTGGAACTGGTCTGGTTTGCGGAACATGTGATAAACAATATTGACCAAGTCGGATGGTGTGTTGTCTGGGCCTGGCTTTTCGACTATATCGGCGAGGGTTTGATCGCTGTTGAGAGTGAGATAGCCTCCTGGAAAGTACTCTGGCATGTGCTTACCGACAATTAGAGCGTCGTGCTCAAGGTTGGCACCTTGAGTTTTGAGCTCCTGGAGCAAAAATGGTTCGACAAAGTCATTGGCACTGACGACTAGGGCCGGCTCGTTAAGCAGCTCGCTTGGTATTGATAAAATGGCTTCGGACATTCCGCCCCCTTGCTCTTGGACAACTATATGGGCTTGGACCTTGAGTCGATTTACTAACTGGGCGACTTGATCTTTGATAGAATCTGAAACAACTAAAATAAATCTATCAAAGCCGGCGGCCTGGAGGTCTTGGAGCCTGTGAGTGAGTAGTGACTTTGATTTGAATTTGATGAAGTTTTTATTTGATAGAGGTTTCATTCGAGAAGACTCGCCACCCACCAATACAATTGCTAACATACTACAATAGTTAAACTTGCCTAAAGCTTACAGTAAAGCTAGAATGATCGCAATTAAAGAATTTGCTATGCTTACAAACTTTGCTTTTATTGATGCCTTTACGCAAAAAATTTATGTGGAACACTTCGGATCTCGGGCGATTGAAGATTGCCCTCGTATTCGAGAAAATTTAATGAGACTTTCTGGGATGGTGGTTTCGAGAGAACTGCCGTATGTTGGGGTGCGCCTTGTAGATAGCACTCTTTCGGAAATGGATTTGGAGTGCTCGATGGATACTGAAATAGATGATGCTGTGCGAAATTTCTCCGAGTCTGATAGACAAATTATTGTTGAGTCCCCCTCTTTGGAGGCTTGCGATTACCTTGAGGATCTGACTTCGCACTTGCAAGGCATGGGTATCGAAACTGTATTTGTATATGGGGTGCCTTATGAGGCGGTAGCTGAATTAACTTTGGCTTTGAAGGGCAGAATTGATAAAGTTTGGGTAGTCGTTGATGCTGTCAAAAACACCGAAGGTAATGAAAGAGAGCTGGTAAAAGGCCTCTCCAAACAGGGTGTCAAAAATATAAACACTCGCAACTTAGAAAAGTATTTAGATATGTAATTATGTTTATTAAACCTGAAAATTTCCAAGCACGCTGTAGTTTTGTAAAAAGATTATCTGCCAAAGTTTTGGAATTTGGATTTGAGGTGCTTGAGCACCAATTTGAATTTATGGCTGGCCAGTTTGTAATGATGAATTTTGATAGCCTGATCGATGAACAAAAAAAGCTCTCAAGAGCTTATAGTATAAGCTCTGCTCCAGCTAAAAACTACTTTGAACTATGTGTCGAAATTGTACCTGGAGGCCAGGCTGGAGCTTATTTTTCGGCGATGAAAGAGGGTGATATTGTAGATTTTAAGGGGCCGTTTGGTGTGTGCTCTATCAAAGCAGATAATACAAATGACTTACTAATGGTGGCAACGGGAACTGGGATAGCTCCAATCAAATCTATTCTAGAGGACCTGGCGGCTCGTGGTGATACTCGGCAAGTAGAGGTGTATTTTGGTTTGAGATATGAAGAAGATATTTTTTATGAAACAGAAATACGTGAATTGGTTGAGCGCTTCCCGAATTCTAAACTTGTGCTAACACTATCAAAACCTTCTTCTGGTTGGACTGGTGAGAGGGGCCGTGTGACCGACTATATTGTGGGTCAGGGCTTTAGAGATAATCTAGATATATATTTATGTGGAAATGGCAATATGATTCGTGATATTCGATCTGAGGCTATTGTTGAGGGTGTGCCCAAGAAGCAGATCCATGTGGAGATTTTTGATTCTTAGACTGCTAGATATCAACTCTCAGGGCAAGTGAGTCTATGTAAAGCTTTTCTAGATCTTCTGGAAAAGTTTTTTCATTGTCTGTAATTTTTGGTGACAAAATGTAGGATGAATTTAAGCTTAATAGGGCCTTATCAAAAGTCAAAAGCTTTTGATTTATTGCTTGTGCCACCGTGAGTTGCTGATAAGTGCTTAAGCCGGAATTATCTCTCCTAGAATCTAAGTCAGTCTGATTATATTCTAGTCTTTGAATATCCATTACTGTGTGTAATTTGTCCATAAATGGATAATACAAATCTTGAGTTTCGCTATCAAATTGCCAGACTATATCATCACATTTGCCAACATTTTCCAGACTCATATACACAACCTGCTCTAGATTCTTGATAAAAAAATTTTTGCAGGCAATTCTTAGCTTCTCGTCTTTACTGTGCATACCCATGAAAATGGTTGCATCTATAAATTGTTTCATATTTGCTAATTAGATGTTTACTTGGTTCTATAAATATTTGGAAATCAGCTCTTGGATGAACTTAGATTTGAGCTTGGTGTATTGCTGTCGATCGCCTGCGAATTGCGATTGGAGTTCTAGTTTTTTCTCTTGGTATGCCTGTCTCAAGTTTGGATTGGCAATTAAGAGTTCGCGAAACTGGATTTTTCCCTGCCATTGAATAGGGTCATTATGGATTACCAAATTCAAATGATGGGTACGTTTGGACTCCGGGCCTTTGGCCAAAAAGTGGCGGCCATTGAAATCATGCATGTATTGGTAGCCCAATTGCTCTAGCTTGGAGATAAGATTCTCTATGTCTTTCAGGTCGATTGATTCTAAACCTAAAATCATATCTATAATTGGCTTAGAAATTAGATCTGGGATGGCAGTAGAGCCAATGTGCTCTATTTTGATTGAGGGGTCCTGGAGTTGGTGTAAAATTAGCTGTTTTTCTTGTTCAAAATATACAGCGTAGTTTTTGGTATAGGGTTTGAGCTGGACTGTGCCCCTTTTGAGACCTAGTGATTTGTTAGATTCCATAAATGTCCCTAAATAATTTTGTAATACTCCAACGTGACTGGATGCATGTTTTGTTTTTCGTAAAACTTTTGGGCCGGGATATTTTCTGCATCTGTACGCAGGGTAATATGATCACAACCTCTGGATTTAAACTCCTCTTCGAGTTTGTTGAACAAGTCTCTAGCCATTTGATTTTTACGGTGATCTGGTAGCACATATAACGAATCTATACTACCAAGCTTGTTTAGGGTGTGGTTTGGTCTGGAGTGAATGCTGCCACTTATGAATGCAACTGAGTTTCCTTGACTGTCTTGAGCAATAAAAATAATATCCGAATCTATATCTTGGAGCGTAATGAGTTTACGAGAATTTTGTCGTTTATGAAAACCTTGAGTTTGCTGGTTATGCCAAGAGTCCCTTTCTTGATTGAATTGGGCTTCTAGATTCTGCAGTGCTTGTAAATCATTTACTGTGGCTTTTTTTATCTGCATAAACATGATAAATTAACTCTGTCTTTAATTTATATTATGTTAGAACTATACGCAAATGCAGGATGCCCATATTGCATGAAAGTTTTGAAAAAAATGAATGAGTTGAATTTGGATTTTATTTGGAGATCACATGATTTTATGGCTGGAGAAAACTCTTGGGGCTTTAAAATTGGTGGTAAGACTCAGGTGCCTCTGCTTGTCGATCAGCACAAAGATGTTGTGCTCTATGAGTCAGATGCGATTATGCAATATTTAGAGGAAAATTATAATTAGTGTTTATACTTAGGATTAGCCTTGCTAGAGGAAACCTATGTAAGTGAAGAGCTGCTGTAGGTCATTCTAAATTAATCACATCTGAGGATGTGATTTTTCAATGTATAAATAAAAAACAACATAACGTTGTTGTGGTGCCGAGGGGCGGAATTGAACCACCGACACAAGGCTTTTCAGGCCTCTGCTCTACCACTGAGCTACCCCGGCATATCTACAAAGTATATTATTTATAGCACATGGCTGAGGGCTAATGCAAATTAAAATGCTTTTTTATGGACCTGAAAATGTAGCGTGTGAGAGTCTGAGCTGAGTCTGTCAAAATCGAGCTGCCGCAGATTGAGATGCTGAGTGAACTGACTAAGATCTATTGGTAAATGAGCATCTGTTTCGAAGGCAGATTCTATCAAAGTAAGGTATATGTCCGAGACTAGATTTGCATCTAAATAATACGTGTAAAGTTGCGCTCCGCCTGTACAAAAAATTGATTCAACTGAAGCGTTTGATTGTAGCTCATCTATAGCTTGGATTGGGTCTGTAAAATGTAAAACACCATCTGGTAAATCTAAATGAGACTGACGTGAAATTACCACATTGAGACGCCCTGGTAGGGGCCTGAATTTGGCTGGAATCGACTCCCAGGTTTTGCGGCCCATGATAACTGCGTTGTGCTTATTTTTATCTAGAGTGCGAGTTGTGGTATGTTTGAAGTGCTGCATATCCGAACGAAACGACCATGGAAGCTGATTGTTAATTCCGACTCCCCCATTTTGATCCGTGGCAACAATTAATTTGATTGGTTTTGGCATTTGTAAAATATATTAGACTGCGACTGGAAGCTTGATAAACTTGTGATGCTGATAGTTTTCGAGTCTGAAATCTTCGAAGGTTAATTCCCAAAATGGTTTTTTGCTAATTGTGAGAGTCGGCAGGGGTAAGGGCTCTCGGGTGAGCATTTTTTTGACACCTTCAATATGATTGGTGTAAATGTGGGCATCGCCAATGGTATGTGTAAAAATGCCCGGCTCGAGATTGCATTCTCGGGCGACCATCATCAGTAATGCTGAGTAACTGGCGATGTTGAATGGCACACCAAGGGCGAGGTCTCCGCTTCTTTGGTATAGTTGAAGATCCAAGCGGCCATTTACTACATAGAACTGGAAAAATGCGTGACATGGAGGCAAGGCCATATCTGCGAGGTCTGAGACGTTCCAGGCTGAGACAATAATACGTCGCGAATCTGGATTGTTTTTGATGGTGTCGATGGCGTTTTGGATTTGGTTGATATAGGTCTTGCGGATCTTGCCTGTCTCTTTGTTTTTGCGATACAGTGGCCAGCGAGTCCATTGATACCCATATATCGGTCCCAAATCTCCGTTGTCGTCGGCCCAAGCATCCCAAATAGGAGTGTGCTGAGTTAGCTGGTCTTGGATATTAGTTGAACCCTTGAGGAACCATAGCAGCTCATGTATTATGGCGTTGAACAAGGTTTTTTTGAGTGTGACTAGTGGAAATCCTTGGCGTAGGTCATATTTGCGCTGAACTCCAAAAATTGAGATTGTTCCA
>CAYYFV010000039.1:0-8377 GCA_964471455.1 uncultured Candidatus Peribacteria bacterium
TCTTTCTAGAACTTTCATGGCTGGGCCATCGATATATGATAGGTCGTAAGAGTAGACTCCATGCGGTAGATTGATCTGAATATTTGATGGTAGTTCTTGAATAGAGGTGAGAGTGGCGAAATCATCTCTAAAGATAGTGACATTTTCTGTTGTGATAGAACTTTGATTATCTTTAGGTTCTATTTGCTCCCCTACTACATATCGCTTATATGGATTTCGTGATGCCAACGAATTCGCGTAAATATCAATGATCATAGTGTTTGCAAGCAGTTGTGTGGGTGGATTGATTGAGACTGATTTGGCATTAGCTGAGAAATTAGATTTGTCGGCTCTTAGATCTGTAAGATTGTTGGCTTGGTAAGAATCCCGAAAATCAACTATTGCTGGCCTTTGGAATTGTTGGTTTTGAGCTTGGTGAGTCAAAAGATTTTCTTTGAGGAAGAATTCATTGTTGGACGAGTATAGAACGTCAATATCGTTGTCACCATCTGTGTCATCAAGGTTGACTCTGAGGTAAGCAGAGGTCTGAGATTTGTTTTTGACTATGCCTTGCACCTGGTCTCTGCTATCGGTAACTAGGATACCGGTTTCTTGATTGGGTTGCGGTTGAATACTTTCAAGTCTAGGGATGTTGATAATATCTTGCTTGGCAACTGAGAATGATTTGGAAATAACCTTATAACTTGGTTTATTGGAAATCTTTGGCTGGGTACTGGCTACCAGCTTGGCCTCATAATCTTCAAAATTAGCACTATTGTTAAATTGATGCATTTGACTTTCGAACTGAGATAGCAGATCTGAGTAATTGGATTTGAGATAATTAGATGCTAGTCGCTTTTGATTCTTATCCAAATTGGCATGTAATTGATTGAGTTGAGAGTGAGATACAGTGTGCTTAGTTGCTTTTTGATAAGAATTATCCTGAGTAATTTTGGCAATTTGATCTATAGAATCTTGAATTTTTTCTAACTGCTTTGGAAGCTGCTCTATAGATTGCTCTAGGGTCATGTTGTTTGGGAGGCTTCCGATTTCTTCGAAACCAGTTATCGCTTCAAATTCTGTGCTTAGATTGTCTTCGAATGTATCAATGATTTGTTGATATTCAGAGAATATAGCATTTACTCCTCGGTTCCATTGGTCTGCAGGTGATTTGACTAGGTCGACTAGTTTTTCAAATCCAAAATCTAGCTTGGTTTGGAGTGTGTATTTGTAGGCATCAACATACTGACCAGATAAACCCGGATAAGTGATTTTAAGAGCCTTGTCCCAAGGCATGACCGGTGAAAGAGGTCTATTGGTTATGGACTCTATTTTTGTACCAAGAGTGGCTTCTGGCACAGGTATCATAGCTTTTCGAATGAGGCATAGTAAAGTAAACAGATTCTGAATAAATTCTAAAGGTGCTTGCAGTTCTCCAGTTAAGTTGAGATCTAGCTGGCTGACATCTGGTGGATTTGGTAGAACTGGTAATTTGAAGGTGTTTAGCTCTGGTAGTGGAGGAAGCTCAACTTCTAAAGTTGGTGGTTCTGGAATAAGTGGTACTTCGATACCTGAAATACCAGCAACTAAATCTAAATTAGGAATGTCTGGCCAAATAATAACTGGCTTGAAGTCCGGAAGATCTAAGACTTGTCTTTGAATCTTAAGTAAAGGAAAGTCAATATTTGTGGAGGCCTCAATGTCTGATAAATCAAGGACGATGTCGGAGAAGGCGTCAAATCTCATGACCGGTAATTCTGGCGTAGGTAAAATTTTGTCTATGACAAATTCAAAGGCTTGATTGGTCCGATCGGATCGACAATCATCGCAGGAGGCCACGAATTTAGCAGAGATATTTACTAACAGATTAAAATCTTTAATAAGTTTTTGTAAGATCTCAATTGTTTCGGTCCAATCCGATAGCTGCTTGGTGTTGTTGCTTATGAAATTAAGGTACTCTCCAAGAATGACATCTACATACTTTCGGACTTGATCTGAATAGAAATATATGAGGTTTTCGATTTCAAAAATTTGTTTTGGAATATCTCGGTAAGCTTTGATTATTCGTAAATTTTCAGATAAATTTCCGACAAAACCCTCTAGGGCTATACCAGTTTGAATACAGGCCTGAGCATTTTGTTTGGGATTGATGTCTTTTTCATTGACTATCTGTAAAAACTTAGATAAGTCTTTTCGCATAACCATATCTATCAATAGAGTTGTGACTCCGGCGCCAGCTTGTTTGTATCTTGTATACTCGCTGGCAAATGCAGCTCGGTACTCGGCAAAAGTGGCGTAGTCTTTTTTGTTAAAATGAAAGGCAATACCTGTGTCTGATCTCCTGTTTTGATTCTCACTGGCATCCCCCCATTTATCAAGAAGCATATCTAAGCTAGCGGTGAACCAACCATCTTCGTATTTTTCTTTATCTCGAATTTTATCTAACTGCTTTTGGACCTCTTGCATGTCTGGCGAAGGTAAACAGCCCCACTTGGTGAGAGCCATCAAAAAACTATAAATGTTGGCATTGACTGTCATGAGTATGTCTTTTTGATACTTGAGCCTGATTTCATCAGGTAAAATCGGGACATTTAATGGAATCTGTACTGGATTGATATTAATAATTGGCATTTTGGATATCTCACGGAGTAGATCTTCGGGTTTTTCTGTGAATTTGTATAACCAAGCATCTTTGGCCTTATTGTACTCGGCTAAGGTTTTGTAGTTACCACATGCTGCAGTGTTGGGTCGGAATGTTTTGCAATTTGGATATGGATTATATTTGTCTAAATCAAAGCCTTCTGTGAGGTAGCCAAATTCGGCTTTGGCTGAGTCGATTGGTGATGTGATATCAAACTCACTATTCGGGGTGAAATCTGGCAAGATGATTGTAATATCTGGTAAATCAAAGGCCTTGAAAAGCTCTCCAAGTTGATTGGTGAACCACTCATGAATAAATCCAGGAAATCCAGGTAGCGAAATGTTTCTCTTCTCGGCAAACTCAATACCAATTCCCGTGGCAGATTGTATGCCGTTGGTGGCGAACTCTGTGGCATCATTGAGAAGAGAGACCACCTTCTTGTTGATTGCATCACAGACAGGACCTAAGTCAAAGAGAGATGTAAAATAACAAGCTGGGATTGGATTCAAAAAACTACCCAAACAGACCGCCGATGTAAACTCCCCTGTGAGTGTGGGAGAGAAATAGAACCGGCCGCCCAGACAGCTTAAAGCTGCGGTACCTAAAGCTACAGTTGTGGGATTTGGGCAGCCCCAACCAAACATTGGGAATGGTGAATATGGTGGAACCAAAAAGGCTTTATTAATTGGAGTGATCATGCAACCAGCGCCTTCACAAAATAATTCTTTGACAACTCCAGTGACGTCTTTGACAATTGAGGAACCATCGTTGACGAATGAGTCTACGTTGTCTTGGATGCCGTCCCCGTCACTGTCTTGATTAGCATACTGTCCAAAGGCTGACCTTGTGAAATCACGCATCTGACCATCGGACATGTCATTGTAACTTGACGGGTCCGTGACTGTTAGGGGCTGGGATTGAGTGCCGATATCTGGGCCCTGATTGGAAATTGCAATGATTTGCTTGGCAATATTTAAAATATTTTGGTTATTGAGATTGAGGTTAAGACGGGTGAAGTTGGGTTCGTTGTTATAAAAGATATCTATAGACTTGAGTCTACTTGATGCTTGTTGTTGTTTGGATAATTTGACTATTGGAGCCTTGGTATGCAGAGCTTCGCTCAAAGCTTTGACTCTCACCTGAAAACTAACTTGATTGTTGCCTCTGTTGAGTCTGAGATTGTTGATGGCTGTATTAAAAATTGAGTCATTTGTGGTAGAGAAAAAAGCATTATCTGGTGACAAAGAACTAGGAATTAGTTCAACCTTGTTTGGGAGGCTAAAGGCCACCACAGAAGATCTCGATGCTGAGTCTGCGTTGATATTGAGGGTCAGATCGATAATATCTCCAGAGCCAACTCGGCTACCTGCAGCAGAGGCAATTCTGAGGTTGGAAGACGCAAATTTGGGAATGGTATTGAGAATAGTCATTTCCAACTGCTCGGTGGACTGGTCTGGAAGTGTATTTGTGATTGGGACTCCGCCTGGATTCTCAATCAAGAAATTATCGGCTAGCAAACCGAGCTGCGCAATGTCCATAGTAATTTTGGATAGGCTGAGAGCTTTGTTTGCTTGGTTTGGCTTGGGATTGAGGTAAAGTTCGAGGTTGTTGTCGGCATTGAAAGTGACAATATCTGGAATCTGATTATTGTCGACTAATAAATTGTAGGTCTGAATGATCTTGGCAGATGGGTTGAATTGAGGCTTGCTGATATTTAGACTATTGAGATCTGGCTGTGCTATATACAGGCAGTTGTCGTCGACAAGACACTCGTTGTTGGCAAGAATTAAGAGCGTTGGTTTGGCTCCGTCTTTGAGAAGATGAATGTTTTTGATACCGCCTGGGATTTGGGCAACTTGTTTGTTGAGGCGCTGGCGTTGCTTATCGAAAATAGAAATAGAACCTGCGGTCTCAGCAAAAATAATATAGTTTTCGAGCGGTAGGACCTTGGCAA
Organism: uncultured Candidatus Peribacteria bacterium; assembly: GCA_964471455.1. Classification (GTDB taxonomy): domain Bacteria; phylum Patescibacteriota; class Gracilibacteria; order UBA1369; genus CAYYFV01. The sequence goes on from CAYYFV010000039.1 coordinate 4,575, forward strand.
TGTCAGAATCCATACGTCCGAGATAGCGACCAATTTGCTGATCGAAAATCATGTTGGAATCAAATTGTGGGCGAGTTTTTGGTAAGGAAACATTGGGGTCCCCGAGTACAACCGTAAAAATATCCTGATAGGGTCTGACTGACTCCCCTACAGACATTGATGATGTTAAAAATAGGTTTGATTTGTCACCTGAGCTAAAGCCCTGAAGCTTGGACTTTCCACGATCAGACTGTCTATTAGAAAGAATCTCTGCTGACTGACTGTAGTCCTTGGATGATATTACTGTCGAAGCTGGTATGTTAGTAGACTTACCAATTTTGACTTTATGGATTTTGTAGTTACTTAGGTTTGGAGAACGTCTAATTTGGGCTCTAGAATTGGAGTCGAGCACATATGCCAACGAAGCTACTGGTTCTTGCCCAGAAAACAAAGCTATTTCGAAGGCCTGCTCAGAGTTGAGTAGCTCAAGTTTATAACTTGGGTCAACATTGCTTGGAATTAGATTTGAATTGAGACTAAGCAAAGTTTGGTCCTGAGCTTGAATGGTGTTGTCTTTGAATTCAAGTTGCTCGCTAAGCAGGTTGAGATAGAGACCCGACCTAGAATAATCGATACCCTGGTTGGTTTTGATAACCAAAGGACCTGGATTGATATTAAGATCAAGAAGATCGGTGCTCTTTTGATCTTTGAGAGTGAGTTGAATTTGTGCTTGTGAAAAATTGAGCGCTGGGATTATTGCTTGATCGTCAAAAATATTGACTCCTGAGCGCGGACTGATAGCGGCGTGGTGTGTGGGTGATTTTTCATTGGCCAGAGAGGTTATGACACTTTGGGTTAGGCCAGATTTTAGGAGTGTTTGAGCTCTGGCACTTAAGTATTCAGATACTCCGGTGTAAAGATTGTATATCAGGGCCTTGGATTGTATTTGGCTAATTGAATTAGTACTGAGACCCGATGATAAATTAATACGGCCTTTGTCGGAGCTCAGATCTGGGCTAGTGATTTGATAAGTTACTGACCCATATTTGTTTGGTAGAGTTTGCAAATCAAAAGTCGCGACGCCGTTGATGGCTTGGACTTGGAGGGTTTCTGAAACTAGAGACTCTGGAGTTGATAAGTCGAGCGTGACAGTGTCTGAAAAGTTGCTGTCTATATTTTCAAACTGATCCAAGAAATATGCCTGGATTTGGAATTGATTTGCCTGATTGATATTAAATTGCAAATCTTGATTGTCTGGAAGTGTGATTTTCGTTGCTGGAAGCGGTTTGACTTTGATATTGCGGGATTGGTCTTCGAAGCCTGAAGCTTGCAGAATTAGATCTGACGTGCCAGCTGTGGTAGATGGAACAAAAACAAACTCGTGTTCAAATGCGAATTCGTCCGGGCTAAATTGTGCACCGAATATTTCTGATTCAGAATCTGACTGATCGAGATCTAAGGATGCTGTGTTGGAACTCCTAACTTTTGGGCGTTTGGACTCAATAACTGTGCCATTGGCTAGAGTGTGTTTGTAGGTTAGTTTGATTTGATTTGGTGAATCAACAGATATTTCTGAGGTGTTTAGCTCTATAGACTGGTTGATTTGCGGGTGGATTTGGATACTGTGATCTACCTTGCTAACAAAATTGACTGGGTCGAACATGAGATTTTCTGGTAACGATTCTAGTTCTGCAGTAAGTGTGACCGTCCCAGAGCCTGTGGCCTTGATTGGAATCACAAGGCGATTGTCATCAAATGCGACCTGTATGCCTGGGAAATTTGGGTCGAGATCCTGAACCTCCTTGAACTCTGCCGGACCTGTGAGCTTGAGTGTTAGCTCTTGATCTTGGACTTCCACAGGTATGCCTCGTGAGTCTAAAGCCTTTATCGTAAAGGCAATGCTCCCTGAATCCTGCGAGTAATCAGCCACTTGAGATTCTAGATTTAGTTCAGAAATAATAGGGTTTGTATTGTAAATTTCCTCATCAAAAGGCTTGAGTGGATCGGTGGCAAAACTCACTACAGAGTCCATATTCTCAACCGTTTTGTCATACCACTCTGGTAAATATTCTGTAAAATATGTGAATAGATCTTCGAACCTGCCCTCTGGCTGCTCAATCTCTGAATCCTGTTCTGCAATTTGCTCTGCGACTGTGAGTGGGCGGGCCTGCAGATCTTGGTTGGTAAGTTTGAATAAAATAGAATCCAAGGTGGCATCCGATGTGATATGAGCGAGCTCATAAGAACCTGGCATATCGAAAAGGTCTATTTGGAAACTCTTGTCGATGGAGGCTTTGAGAATTTCGGTGTATTTTTGATTGATATCAAAGCCCCTGTAATTGGCTAGATATTCGAGCTTGGGTTGAGAGAATTTGCTTATGGAATTGTTTTGTTGGATGTCGTTGTTTGCTGTGGTGAAGTGTGAGTTGATACTGTCTATCAAAGAGGTTTGGGCGCCGAGGGCTATCAATTGATCTGACAACTCCTGCACTCCATTTATAAAGGCATCAAACGATGGGTAGTCGAATAAATTTGGGATTGTGATTTTTTGAAAGTCACCATTGCGATCAATAAAGGACACAAATGGATGAGCATCGACTGGAAGATTATATCTTTGGGCTGGGCGGTTTCTGGCGTAGTCATTTGTAGTTGGACTGTCATGTTTGATAAAAGAGTCAAGTGTAGCGACACTACCACCCTTCTTACTAACCCTTAATGTGACTGATTCGATTTGACTGTTGGGCCCATATGGATCTTGGATGGTGAAGCTGTTTTTGACTGGATTACCTAGGATATAGGCACTCCAGGCATGCCAATCATTGGCATCGACACCTGTGTAGCCATCTATTTGTGGGATCAAATCTGAGAACTTGATGGTTTTGCCGGCAGCTGTATCTAGTCGAAAGTCGGAAGTCTGCGGGAGGTTGAAACGTCTGAGCATTTCGGACTCGCTCATGTCATATTCATCCATCATTAGATTACGATAAACTGACGCTCTGCGCATGGCGTAGCAACTTTCGGCAGTGACTCTGGATGGATACTCAAGACTGTAGGAGCTGGATCTGTATCTATCGAATAGGTCTTGTCCAGCAAACAAAGTACACTCTTTGGTGTCTTCGGATCCAGATTCTGGCTCCCAGTCATCGGAATCAATTTTGCCATCATCCAAATCGTCAGCCTGCGGAAAACAACCCACCTCGAGATCTTGTGGGTTTTGGTTATCTATAGCTGCCCGTGAATATGTGAGGGTGCTTTCACCTGGGAGTCCAAGCCCTCCGCCTTTGTAGAGTCGACATTGGTGAGCTGAGTTTATCTCGTCGGCATCCACACCGGCAATCTGAGGAAAGTGTGCATCTATTAAATCATTGTTGTCAGACAGAATATCAAAAATTTCTGCGATAATATCCCTGGGATCCAATCCAACCACCCCAGCTGCGCCCATCACTGTCGAGACTACAGGCAGATCTAGGAGGATTTGAGTTAACCCCGGGTTGCGACCTCCGTTTAGAAAATCAAATCTACTTGAATTGATGGATTGGCCATTTCTCAACCTAGTTTGTGCTTGCATAGATGCCCCCCGATAGACCTGGACTGGCACCGCCAATGGCTCAACTATATCTGTGAATTGCTGTTCAATCTTTTGATTAAACTCATGAAAATAATTTAGAATCAACCGATCTAGGGTAGCCATCTTGATCAAAGGGCTCATATACTGCTCTGCTGTGTAACGACCAGTTTGCTCGACTTCATATTGAATATCCTTGATAGCCCCTTGAAACAAATCAAGCAAGCCCACGTACTGTTTATCTAGGAGATCCTTGGCA
>CAYYFV010000040.1:0-8318 GCA_964471455.1 uncultured Candidatus Peribacteria bacterium
TGATTGGCAAGTCTGAACTGGCTATGAGTATTGGACGAATGATTGTTGATAAGTCGGTTTGGGATTTGGACATTTTATGTTTGGATGCCGAGTATTCAAAAGTGGGTATCAAAGACCTTAGAGAGCTGCAGTCGAACTTGAACAAATCTCCACATGGCAACAAGAAAATTTGTATTTTACGTGCCGTTGAGACTTTGAGTGTCTCTGCGATTAACTCACTGTTGAAAGTTCTCGAGGATACACCTGAAAATGTCGTGTTTTTTTTGACCTGTAATAATCTGGATAAGTTGATTGACACCGTTGTCTCTCGATGTCAGTTAGTCAAACTCAATAATCTTGAGAATTATCATTATGATGAGGGGAATGTGAATTTTTTTAATAAGCAGGTGCTGAGATGGGAATATGAAAACAATGAAGAATTTCGAGAGATTTATGGTGAGTTTTTTAAGGGGTGGCTAGCTTTTTTGCAGAATGGCGACGAATCTTTATTTAAGGATTTATTGCCAAACTTGGATCGTAAAATGCTGAAGCTTTTTTTGGAAATATTGAGCCTGGATATTCAAAGTCGCAGAGCAAATTTTGATATGGGAAAATATAGCGAAGCCCTAGAAACCTGTATGTATGTGCGTAAAGCTATTGATGACAACGGTAATATCAAGCTGGGTTTGGAAGTTTTGAACTTGAAATTAAGCCAGCTTTGAGTGTAATATAAAGTCTAATTAATTGCTTTTATGTCTTGGATAATCATATTTGGATGTATATTTGGACTTATAATGATTTATTTGAATCAATATAAGGCGCAGGCCCGTAAGGAAAGAATTAAGGTGCGAGCTCTTAAGCCAAATGCAAATCAATTCATCAAGAAAGAAAGCCTGCCGGCTAGGAACGATAATTTCAAGTGGAAGCGTCCTAAATTAGACTACAAAGAAATTGCAGATAGCTACAATAGGGCTGAGACTTTGTATGCAAAGAAGGATTTTGAAGCGGCTAAAAAGGCTTATATTGGCGTGCTGACATTGAACCCCTTGCACGTTGGATCGAACAATAAGCTCGGATTGATATATTTGCAAGAGGGGCGGGCGAGTAAGGCGGAGGCGATCTTTCGGAAGCTGGTTGATATGAAGCCTCACGAGGCAGTCTTTTACTCTAACTTGGGCTTGTCTTTGTATCAGATGGGGCAACTAGAACAGGCCAAGGCTGCCTATGAAAAAAGTATTAGCCTGGACAATAAGAAGGAGTCTAGATATTTGAGCTTGGGTCAGGTGTGTGTTGATTTGAAGCATTGGAAGCCGGCTATTAATGCCTTTTGTAAGGCTCTAGAGCTGAACCCAAAGAACAATGAGCTGTATTTTTATGTGACAGATCTGCTAATAAAGGTGCAGGCCTTGGGTGAGGCTATGGCATTTATGCAAACTTTTTTGAATATGAACCCGTATAGCAAAGAGGCCAAAGATAAAATTAGAGAAATTAAAATTGCCTCAGGGGCATCACCTCTATCTATGGATCCCCGGGCGGACTTGAAAAATGAGAAGCTGGATATATAGATATGCAACAGCCCCCCTCCGGGGTGTTATTTTTGAATATTAGGGGTTTATTTGGTGTAAGGGAGTAAGAATACAATTAGAGCTCTCCCCGGTCTAGGTCGCGTTTTTTTTGCTTGTCCTTTGGGATGATTTTTTTGAGAACAGAGACTAGCCCTTTTTTAAGTTTTTTTCTAGTGTTGACACCTTTATCTGGTGCAACTGATGCGCCAATTACAGAACCAACTGCGGCTCCTATGACTAGCCCCAGAATGGCCTTGTTTATGGAAGGTTTTTTTTCAGACATAATTAGGAATTAGTTTTTTTATTAGCGTAGTTATAATTTGTAACTGTACGGATAAGATTGACCTTGATTTTACCAGGAAAAACAAGTTCATCAGCAACTTGCTCAGCTATTTGAGCTGCGATCTCTGGGAGCTGATCATCGATAATACTCTTCTCATTGACGAAACCTCGGATTTCACGGCCAGCTGATAATGCATAGGCTTTTTTGACGCCTGAGGTTTCTGTGGCAATCCGTTCGAGTCCTTGGACTCTTTGGAGGTACATTTCGGCACTTTCGGTTCTGGCTCCCTGACGTGAAGCTGAGAGTTTGTCAGCAATAATGACTATTTCTGCCTCAACAGTTTCTGGTGGAATGGCATAGTGATGTGACTCGGCTGGATGGAAAACCGCAAAAGGAAAGTCGTGCTTGCGCAAAAACTCTGCACCTAATAAGTCATGTGACCCGTCTTCGATTTGGTCTAGCGCCTTGCCAAGATCGTGAAAGAAACCACCCAAGAATGCCTCCCGAGGATTGGCTCCAATTTGCGATGCTATTATTTGAGACATGAAAGCGACTTCAAGCGAGTGCTTGAGAACGTTTTGGCCATAAGATGTTCGATATTTGAGACGCCCGATAATCTGCATGAGTTCTGGGTGTCTGTTTTCGAGTTCGAGAATATCGGCGACTTTGTTTCCTAGTCGGATGAGATGTTGTTCAAATTCTCTTTTAGAGAGTTCTAGCTGTTTGTCGATGACTTCTTTTGTGATTTTGGAACAAGAGATTAGCTTTTTGAGAGTCAATTTCACTGTTTCTTGATGCCATATGACAAATGCCGAGACTCGAAGCGTGTTTTTTTCTTCTGTTCTTTCGATTTCGACATTCATTTGTTCTGAAAGGTATTGTAGATTGTGATTTTCCGGACCGCATAGATGTTCAAATGCTCTTTTGGATTTGAATGTAATGAATTTGCTGCCCTTATCAACGGAAGATGACCCGGTGAAGCGCTGCATGGTTTGCTTGAGAATAACTACTGCTTTTTTTATTGACTGTTTCTTTTGAGAGTTTAGGAAGACAGCAGCCTCCTTGTCTGTGTATGATTTGAATTCCTGTGTGAGCCGTGATTTGACTTCGTCTTTGGCGTCGAAGGCATTCATGCCACTGACCTTTGAGAGCTGTGAAAGGACTTTGTCGGTCTCTGTTTGGAGGTCGTTTTGGAGTGATTTAATATCTTTTTGGAATTGATCGAGCTTGGCCTGGACTTTGTCTGTTTTGAGTTGTCTGCGGGCTAGAGAGTCGGTTCTGAGTTGGATTCGTTGTTCGATAGATTTTTGAGAGTCTTGAAAGTTCTGCTCAAGCTGTATGAGCTCTGCTTGAGTTTTTTCCTGGGTCTCTTGAGCTTCTTGGAGCCGCTGGTCGGAGGCAATTTTGGCCTCCTTGATAATTGCTTTGTACTTGGATTCTACTGAGCGATGCTTGATAAACATCAAAAGCATGATAGCTAGGAAGGGAGCTGAGAAACTAAGTAGGTATGTAATTTGAAACATGGCTAGTCGTTAGATCTTGCGATTAGTATTAGTCTCACAAGTTCTGCTATGGCTGCTAGAGCGGCTGCGACATATGTTAGGGCGGCGGCAGATAAGACTTTTTTGACTAGGACAGACTCACTTGGAGAGCTGATTCCTAATTTATTTAAAGTAACTACTGCACGAGCGGACGCATCGAACTCTACAGGCAAGGTAACAATTGTGAAAAGTACACTGGCAGAAAAGAGAATAATCCCTATTTGTAGTAAACCAGTGAACTGAAAAATAAGACTAATAAAAATTAAAATGGGCCCTAGGTTAGATGAGAAGCTGGCCAGTGGATAAAGTGCCGAGCGCAGCCCTAAAAACTTATATGCATCTCTATGTTGGATAGCATGGCCTGTCTCGTGGGCGGCGACAGCAAGGGCCGAAATACTTGTGCCCTGTGCTATGTCTGGAGATAGACCTAGGCGCCTATTGCGTGGGTCGTAATGATCTGAGAGTTTGCCTGGGACCTGGAAAACCTCAACGTGTTGTAAGTTCTCGCGCTCCAATATCATGCGGGCTACCTGTTCGCCAGTAAGGCCTTTGGCATTAGGGGTTTTGGAATATTTTTTAATAGTAGAAGACACCTTGAACTGTGCATATAAAGAAAGTGCAAGGGGTACAAAGATTAGTAAGAGTTGAATTGCTGTAAATGACATATATATAACTTATATAAATATTATAACAATTTATTCAAGCCAAAAGCAAGGCGTATTCGTGCTTGGTGTTGCTAATTTTATGGCTTTCTTATAAAGTTAAAAAGAAATATAGATATTTTTAAATGAAACATAAAAAATTCATAAATAAACATTCTCGTGATTTGAACTTAGGTAAGAGAACTTTTAAGCAAAAATTTATTTTGTTATTGATAGTTGCTGCAACTATGGCCAATGTGTTGGCTGTGTTGTTGATTTTTGGAACGAGCTTATTTTTGCCTTCAGTTGATGAGATTGATTCTTTGGCCGGGGCTGAGTCGACTGTATTTTTTGATTCGAAGGGGGAGGTTTTGTATACGGTGAGCGAAGATGAAGAACGTGAAAAGGTTAAGTCTGAAGAGATCCCTGAGGTTGTCAAATTGGCTGCGATTGCGATTGAGGACGATCGTTTTTATGAACACAATGGCTTCGATATCGGGGGCATTTTAAAGGCATTTTTAAGTGAATTGGGATTTGGTCCGAGACGTGGGGGATCGACTATAACTCAGCAGTTTATTAAAAATGCAGTCTTGAGCAATGAAAGAACTTATACTCGTAAAATAAAGGAGTTGATTTTAGCTGTGAAACTTGAGAAACATGCGACAAAAGATCAGATTATTACAATGTATTTAAATAGAATTCCTTATGGAGGGACTGCTTATGGTGTCAAAAAGGCTTCGCAGATTTTCTTTGATAAAAATACTACGGAATTGGGCTTGCCGGAGGCAGCTATTTTGGCGTCTTTGCCAAAGGCTCCGACTTATTTCTCACCTTTTGGTGATCATAAAAGGACGACCCTGACGAAGGACTTTAGTGTTGATGAATTGGAACGAAGAAACATTGAAGATATTAACGACCTTAAAGATACCGAATATACTTATGGACTGCTTGGAAATGATGTTGAATTAGCAAATGGGAATATCATCTACTTACCTGGTAGAGCTGATGAAGTTTTGAAAAGAATGCAGGAGTTGGGATATGCGACAAAAGCTGAGAGAGCTGAAGCAGAGCAGCAATTGAAAAACTATGAATTTAGCAAGTATGTTGCTAAGACAAAGGCTTATCACTTTGTGATGTATGTGAAGCAAATTTTGGAAGAGAAATATGGTCAGGATTTGGTGGCTAATGGGGGATTGAAAGTTTATACCACTTTGGATTATGAACAACAAAAGGAAGTCGAAGAAATTGTAAAGACACAAGCTGATTTTAACCAAGGTTTTGATGCGAACAATGCAGCTGTAGTAAGTGTGGAGGCTAAGACTGGTCATGTGAAGGCTATGGTTGGATCGAGAGATTTTACAAACGAAGAAATTGAGGGTTATAACAATATGGTTTTGGCTAAAAGGCAGCCGGGTTCGAGTTTCAAGCCGATTGCGTTTGCTTCGGCGATGCTGAATGGATTGTCTCCAGGGAACTTTATTTTTGATATTCCGATTAAAATCGGGGAGGATGAACCGAATAATTTTGATGGAGAATTTATGGGCCCGATAAGTGTGCGTAAAGCGCTTGGTCAGTCACGGAATATTCCGGCGGTGAAGGCTTATTATATTGGCGGGGAGCAGGATCAGATTATTGAGTTGTCTCAGAAGCTGGGGATTACTTCGTTTGATTCTGATGCAGATTATGGCTGGCCATTGAGCTTGGGTACTGGTGAGTTGAGCATGTTGGAATTGGCTCAGGCTTATACTGTGTTTGCTAATAATGGTTTGTTTGTACAGACTAACCCTATTTTGAAGGTGACGACTTTTGACGGTGAGGTCTTGGAGGACAACACTGAACTGGTTGTATTGGAAGATGCAGAAGAAGTGATGGATCCGCGTGTGGCTTTTATGATTAATGATATTTTGTCAGATACGGATGTGAATTTGGGACGGCTATTGTCTCTGGCTGACGGGCGCCCTGTGGCTGCCAAAACTGGTACTTCGACAAAGAAAATTGGTGATATTATCTACCCAACCAATTTGTGGACTGCCGGCTGGACACCTGACTATGTGACGGTGGCATGGGCTGGTAACTCTGATGGTTCTAAGACTAGCTTGGAGGGATCTGGTTATGTGGGTGCCACTCCGATTTGGCACAATACTATGAATGTTTTGCATAAGGAGGTTGAGACATCTGAATTTGAAAAACCAGAGAAACTCGAAAGTATTTTGATTAGTAGCTTATCTGGTGATTTGCCTTCTAATAGTACTCCTTTGAATTTAGTGAATGAGGATTGGTTTTTGCCAGACTTTTTGCCGACGGATCCAGATATGAGTTTTTATAAGGCTGTTGTGGATGAAAGAAATTTCAAGTTGCCTAATGAATATTGTCCTCAAAGATTTGTGAAATCCATGACTTTCTTTGACAATACTCAAGCCGAAAAATATACCCCGAGACTGCTTGCAGACAGACAGGCTGAAATTGCGGAGTGGTTCTTGACGCTTGATCAAGAGTCACGAGACAAACTGCAACTAGGAGACAATATTGCTATTGGCAAGCCAATTGAAGAGTCTTCGGATATGTGCTCGCGAACGTTGGCTTCCAACCATTTGTCTTTGGAGGTGACAAATGTCGCTGATGGATTCAACTTGAAATATGGTGTCAATCCTGTGTCTGTAAATGTCTCGAGTCAGGCAGGTGTAGAGAAAGTCGAATACCTCTTGAATGATGAGGTGCAGTATACTTCGACTGCGGGTGATTACTCAGGAAGTGTGCGGGTGCCTAGAGTCTTGCCGAGTGGATCGAGACTTGATCTCAAAGTGCGCCTGGTTGATGTAAATGGTTATATGAGAGAAGTTTCTTTGGATGTGAGAGTGGGAGATCCATCGCGAAATCCAAGTAGCTTTGAGACTCAAAAAGCTGAGAACTATGAGTCATTAGAAATATCTCCGGTTATGGATGCCTTCAATGACTTTTTGGATGGCTTTGGTGGCACGAGTGACTCTGGACAAGGTTCCGATGGTCAACAGACCAATCCGCAACAGCCAACCAGTAAAGTCTTGGAGTTTGATCCAAATAACTTCGTTATCCAATAAAGCCTCTGGCTGGTTGTCAGGCAGGACGGTCGGTCGGCGGATAGGTAGGCTGGTGTGCAGGCTGATAACCCACATAGTTAGGCTCTTGGATTAGGTTCTGAGCTGTGAGAATTAGGCCCTGCGGGCCTGGAACCAATTGGACTGTTGGATTGGTGTGATAGGAATAAAAAAACACCCTCTACTGGGTGTTTTTTGAAATTTCTGGGTGCGATGAAAGATGATAAAAATGATTTGTGTGAGCGTCTTTGAGAGTTTTGAGTTTGGCAGATCGGTCGATGTAGAATTGAAATTTGATGTCGGCTGTGGTGATAGCTGGGATTTTGAGAAGAGCTTTGGCAAGAGCTGTTTCTCTTAGCATTTGAGAGTTTTTAAGAGTTAGCTTGAAGCCGGTGCGGCCTTGGGTCGCTTGATTAAATTTGTCTAGTTGACTGAGGTCGAGTGTGAATGAGGATATCTCTTGGCAGTCTAGGTGCTGTTTGAGTTTTTGGTTGTCGAAACTATCATTATCCCAACTAGTTATGTCTAGAGTACTGTCTTGAGCTATGTTGATGGCAGAGCATGAATCTTTGAGGGTTTGGAGTGAGCCTGCGACGTTGGTGTTTTGAGTCTCTTCGGATTGAAGTGAGGCTGGTCTGTGGACTGCTATGGCCTCAAAAGTTGGTCCGGAACCTGTAACTGGATGATCATGATTGTAGCCTACAGAATAGCGAGTCGTGTGCGCAGCGGCCTGGCTGCGACCTGGTTCGAAACTGAGGGTAAACATGAAAGAACTATGCATAAGAACTATGCTATCTGGAGTTTTGGCATCTATGTGATTTGGGTTTCCGTTGTGCGCGCTTAACCAGAGAGCTGACAAAGAGAAATCATTAATGTCTACGGTTGCTCCTGCGGATACCCTGAAAAAACCACCCACATTCCATCTATTTAAATTTAAATCATCAGATGAATACGTCACATTGACGTAAAGGGGAGACCCCTTTGCAAAGAGACTGAGGTGCTTACTTGGTTCCCACACTGCGCCCATAAAAGGGGTTAGGATAGTAGTATCTAGATTTCTAAATTCTGTGGGATTTAAATGAGCAAGCCCGTAGTAGACCGTCATATACTTTATACTCCCCCTTATTGCCAAAACATTGAACATGTTCAAATCTTGGCCTTTGAATCCAGGGAGTCTGAATGCGGGAGTGAGTGAAATGTTTTCTCCCTCAAGCATGAGGCCAATACTTTGATCT
>CAYYFV010000041.1:0-3207 GCA_964471455.1 uncultured Candidatus Peribacteria bacterium
CTTTTAGAGTCGGATATAGATGGTGTTTTGCACTTAGTTAATCAAGGATCTGTGAGTTGGTACGAGTATACCCTTTCAATTCAAGAGATTCTTGGAACAAATGCACACATTGTGCCGGTTGATAGTCAAGGCTTTAAGAGACTTGCAACTAGGCCTAAAAATAGTATACTGTCAAGTGCTAAGGCTGAGTTATTGCGAGATTATAAACTCGCACTTAAAGAATATTTATTAAAATAAATTATGAAAGCAATCATTCTTGCCGGTGGAAATGGTACAAGATTACGTCCACTTACATACTGTCTGCATAAAACTGTATTACCAGTTTTCGACAAACCAATGATTTTTTATTCACTAGAACTACTCGCAGAATCTGGTATTCGTGATGTATGTATTGTTGTGTCTCGTGGTTTTGCATCTGTGTACTTACAATTAATTGGGTCGGGATCTGAATTTGGATTAAATATTACTTATAAAATTCAAGATGAAGCTCTTGGTATTGCTCATGCAATAGATCAATGCCGTATGGAAGTAGAGGGTGATGATTGTATTGTTATTCTTGGTGATAACTTATTCGATAAAGGTTTTAATGTAAAAAAAGTAGTTGAAAACTTTGATAGTGGATGTGAACTATTTTTCAAAGAAGTACATGACCCAGAAAGATTTGGTGTACCAACTTTAGATGGTAAAAAGGTACTAAAAATTACAGAAAAACCACAAAATCCAGACACAAATTATGCTTGTGTAGGACTGTATATTTTTGATAAAGATTTATTTAAAAATATAGAGACTCTAACTCCGTCTGCTCGTGGTGAATACGAAGTTACTGATTTAAATAATATTTATATAAATCAAGGTAAAGCTCGTGCTAATTTTTATGATGGTTTTTGGATAGATGCTGGTACTCACGATTCGTTACTCCAAGCCAATCAATATTTTTATTCCCTAAGTAATTAATATGAAAGCTGTTATTTGTGCTGCTGGTAAAGGTTCTCGTTTAGCTCCACTTACAAATGTGGCACCTAAGTGTTTGTTGCCTGTTTATAATCAACCAATGATTATGTACCCGCTCTCGGCTATTAAACAAGCTGGTATAAAAGATGTGTGTATTATTGTATCTCCAGAGCATGCTCATCTTTTTGCAACATTGCTTGCTGATGGTTCTGAATTAGGCTTGAATATATCTTTCAAGATTCAAAAAGATCCTCGAGGTGTATGCGATGCGATTGCTCTAGCTGAAGACTTTGTAGCGGGTGATAACTTTTGTGTTATGTTAGGTGATAATGTGATGTTTGATGATCTTACTCAAACCGTATCAGAATTTAGAGGTGGAGCAAACTTGCTTTTAACAGAAGTTGAAGATCCAAGGCCTTTTGGAGTTGCGAGATTTGAAAATGAAAAACTGGTACAACTCGAAGAAAAACCACAAAATCCACCATCTAACTTAGTATGGATTGGATGTGCAATGTTTGATTCTAAGTTTTTTGATTATGCTCGTAACATAGAACTTTCTCCACGAGGTGAATACGAAACAAACGATGTAATTCAAAAATATATCGATAACAATCATATATCCTATACTACTCTTGAGTATAAATGGTTTGATGCAGGTACTTACGAAAGTCTAATGAATGCATCTAACTTTGTGAATGAAATTTCTAACTCCCTTCAATATGAGCGCCAACAAAATCCTCTTAACAGGATCGCTAGCTTACGATCATCTATTGAGGTATCCGAATCAGTTTAGGGAAGTTGTTTCTAAGAGTTCACGAATTAATGCCTCTTTTGTCCTGGATCAAAAACTAGTCAGCCGAGGAGGTTGTGCTGGAAATATTGCCTATGGTTTTCGGGCATTGGGTTTCGATGATTTTGACTTGGTTTCCGTGTTGGGTGCTCGAGATGCTAAGGACTACCTAGAGTACTTGCAACAACATGCAATTGCGACTCAGTATGTGGCATTGCTTGAAGATAGTTTTAGTAGCTGTGCTTATATTGCTAGTGATAGATCGTTGGATCAATTAACTTTTTTTATTGCAAACCAAGCTACAGATGATCAAAAAGACTACTTGCAGTTTGGTGATCCTAGTCAGTATCAATTGGCTATTTTGGCTCCGCATAATATGAATTTAATTGTGGAAGCATTTCAATTTATTAGCAAGCATGAAATTGACTTAGTTTTTGATCCTGGACAGCAAATTGCTGCTTTTGGAGCTAAATTATTTCGTCAAATTTTGGCTGCCTCCAAATTTTTAATTTTAAATCGCCAAGAACTCGAATTTGCCCTGGAATTATATGATGTAAGTTATTGTGAGCTTTTGGATATGATTGAGTATATTATAGTTACGGACTCTGAAAAAGATGTTGTTATTGAGAGCTCTAAACATAACTACAAACAATCGTTTGCCCCTCAGATTCCTTCGAAAGTGGTAGATCCAACTGGCTGTGGCGATGCTTTTCGTGCTGGTTTTTTTGCTAGTCTCATGCAAGGCAAGCCGATTGATCAAGCTGTAGAAAGAGCCATGAAACTTGCCGGACTGTGCTTGGGATCTGCTGTAACCCAAGAATATATATGAGTTTTTTGAATATTGAATCTGAATTAAAAGCCAAATATATAATTGGTGTGGATGAAGTCGGACGTGGATGTTTTATGGGTCCAATGGTTGTTGGGTTTTGTTTTTTTGATGCCAGACTCATGAATATTAGCGGCTTGAATGATTCCAAAAAGCTTACAGATAAAACTCGGCGCTTGCTTGCTCCACAGATTGCTGCTGTGACAAAGTTTTTGATGGTTAGGATTCCAGCTGAATTTATTGATCTGTATGGACTGAATATGAGCTATCTATTTGCTTGTAAGCAATTTTCACGGTATTTTGATGTAGATTTGGGTGAATGTGAATTTCTTTTGGACTATGGCATTAAGACTCCAAAGGAATTTTTGGGGCAGAGCTTTAAAAAGGGTGATAGTAAATGTTATAGTATTGCTAGCGCTTCAATCCTAGCAAAGGTTTACCGAGATAATTACATGCAAAATTTGCAGTTGTTGCTACCAGAATTTGACCCGGCTTCTCATAAAGGCTACGGTACAGCTAAACATCGAGAGATTTTGAGCCGTGTGGCGCCCTCGTATGAACATCGTTTAAGTTTTCTAAAATCATGAGTAAATATACTTTGTTAGTTGGCAATTATGGTGCTTCGAATATTGGAGATGAT
>CAYYFV010000041.1:3271-8283 GCA_964471455.1 uncultured Candidatus Peribacteria bacterium
AGCTTCTAGCCTGAAAATACTTCAAAATACTGAAGTCAAGATTATGGCACCCTTAGCTGGAGATTTTCCAGTATTCAATTCAGGATTTAGATCATGCTTGTTACAACCTCTAAATAATTTACGAGCTGCGACTGGGATATGGAATAGTCAAAGAGTTGTCTTTGGTGGTGGTGGATTGCTGAACTCAGATAATTGGCGCTCTATGTTGATATGGGGACAAATATTATTTTGCTCCCTTGTTTTTCAGAAACAAGTGTGGCTTTTGGGTCAATCTTTTTCATCGCCTCCGGGTTGGTTTTTGAAATTTATGCTTCGCCGATGTCAGAAGCTTGTTGTGCGAGATTCGCAGAGCTCGAGCTATTTATCCAAGGCAGATATTCCGCATGAAAAAGGGCGTGACTTAGCTTTGGGTTTGGATCAAACTGAGCTTGGACATATTATGGCTGATAGTCAGATTCAAGCTAAATGGGATCAAGTCAAACTTACAGACGATTATGTGATTGTGAACCTCAGAGATTATCGAAAATTGAATGAAGCTATATACCTCGATCTAGTCAGAATGTTAAGTCAACTTGAGAGACAAATTATTTTCACTCCTTTTGAGCAAGCTGATGTGGATTTCTTTGAGAAATATTGTCGCAAAAGTAATATGCATTTAAGACCGGCGTCGGATGACTTGTTTAAAAAAGCCTCTATGGCAATTGGCATGCGTTTGCATTTTTGCATTACGGCGCGTAAATATGGATTGAGGACACTGCCTTTGGCATATGCTTCCAAGGTGGCTGGTTTTTTTGAGGATGCCAAGGTGGCTTATATAGACTTGCAATCTCTTGACCAACAAAAAAACCCACTGCAAGAGTGGGCTTGTAAAGTAAACTAAGAACAGATTATTCTTGAGACTCTTTTTTGTCTTCTGCGGCTTCTGGAGTTGCGGCCTCTGTTGCTTCGCTAGTGGCTGCTGCCGTTTCTGGAGTTTCTGTAATTGCTGCCTCTGGAGCTTCGCTAGTGGCTTCGGCAACTGGAGTAGCTTCGGCAACTGGAGCTTGTTCTGCAGACTCAGTTGCGGCTTCTGGAGTTGCGGCCTCTGTTGCTTCGCTAGTGGCTGCTGCCGTTTCTGGAGTTTCTGTAATTGCTGCCTCTGGAGCTTCGGCAACTGGAGCCTCTGTGGCTTGGGCAACTGGAGCCTCTTGTTGTGACTCAACCCCAAAGTAAATTGATTCTGGGTCGATCAACTTGTTGAGTTCAGCTTTGTCTGTAGGAACTTCTCGTAGACGAGCTGATTTACCAGATCTTTCTCTCATGTAGTAAAGTCTTGCGCGTCGAACTTTTGATTGTTTAACAATTTCGATCTTTTCGATAGAAGGAGCGTGAGTTGGGAAAATTTTCTCAACACCAACACCCGAAACGATAGCTCTGACTGTAAAAGTTTGGTTGACACCTTTGTCACCTTTTACTTGGATAACGAGACCTTCGAATTTTTGGATTCTTTCTTTTTCACCTTCTTTAATTTTTTGATGAACGATAACTGTTTGACCAACTCGAACTTGTGGACGAGCTTGTAAACTATTTTTTGCGACGCTGTTGATTAGAATTTGGTTCATTTTAGCGCTAGTTAAGGTTTTTAGTATTGCGATTATAACTCATTTCTAGATAATTTCAAGCTTATTTATTGGAACTATGGCGCCATTTTCTTTGAGAATGCCTGAGATAAATTCTCTATCGGCGTTGAAAGCCGTCATAAACTCGTCAGAAGTGGCGAGCTGTACACGTGGAGTGAATGATAGTTCCTTTTGGCAGACTTGGTCTAGTAGAGCTTGATCAATATCACCGACCAATAATAGATCGAGTGGTGATTGAGAGTTGATAAAGTTACCACTGTATAAAAGTAGGTCGATTTGACCTAGTTTTTTGAGTTTGGATGTGATTTTTTGGACTGGGTTTTTGGTTTTGTTAATGATGTTGGCTAGATCGTCGATGATCAAGCATGATTGGTTGAGATAGTAGAACTTTTTGCGGTTTTTGAGCTTGGAACTCAAGATACCAATCTTCTTGAGATTTTCGAGTTCTCGACGAATTGAGTTGATTTGTTCGTTGAGATCACGAGTCAATTGGCGAATAAAAAACTCTTCACTTCGGTTCTCTATAAATGTTGTAAGTAACTTTACACGAACCGCTGATGTGAAGAGTTGTTTGAGCATTTTTGAATCAGTATAAAAGATTTATACATATCTTAGTGTAGCTCTGACAAGAAAGCAAATGAAAATTATGACAATCTTTGCAAATCTTAGGAAATGTACTCTGCAATGAGTTTATCAAGCAGCATACTGTTTTTTAATACCGCTAGTGCTTGCGCATTTTCACGGTAATATTTTTCGACGTGTTCTTTGATTTCTTTTGGTGCTTTGTCAACTTCTTGCTTGAGTCTAGCGTCGACATCTGCGTCTGTAACTTCGAGTTTTTTGGCAGTCACAATAGCATCAATAATCAACTTGAGACGAGCTC
Source organism: uncultured Candidatus Peribacteria bacterium (assembly GCA_964471455.1). GTDB lineage: Bacteria > Patescibacteriota > Gracilibacteria > UBA1369 > CAYYFV01. The sequence continues at coordinate 5,774 of CAYYFV010000041.1, forward strand.
TTTCGTCGGCTTGTTTTTTGTAAGTTTCGTCGATTGATTTACCTTCTTTGTCAGTCATCATTTTTTCGTATTGTTCGAGAGTGAGGCCTTGTTTTTGGAGATTTTGAGCCAATTCTTGTTTGAGAATTTGCATTTCGTCTTGGACTACTAGGTCTGAGATTTCAAACTTGAGAGCTTTGAGGAATTCATCGTAGAGTTTTTCTTCGGTTTCTTTTTTGGTTTCGGCTTCTTTTTTGGCTTGGAGTTTCTCTTTGACTTCTTTTTCGAAATCCTCTTTGGATTGCTTTTTGTATGAGATTTTTTCGATTGTTTCTTCGTCTAATTTAGCTTCGATTTTATTTTCGATTTTGATAACCTTGATTTTGAAAGTTACCTCTGCAGATGCTAATTCTTTGGCGTGGTACTCCTTTGGAAAAGTGACTTGGAATTCGTGTTCGGCATCTTTTTTGAGACCGACTAGATTTTCTTCGAAGCCTGGGATAAACATTTTATCTCCAATTACGATTGGATGATTGGCACTTTTGGTATTTGGGATGCTTTTGCCATCCTTATCAAACCCTTCGAAGTCGACAGATACTCTGTCGCCTTCTTTGGAGGCACGATCTACCTCTTCAAATTTGGCTGCACGTGAAAGCATGTGTTTGATTTCTTCATCTACTTCTTTTTTGCTAACCTTGCTTGATTCTTGTTTGAGTTTGATTTTGTCGAGAGCCTTAGTATCTATTTCTGGTTTGACTGCTACCACAAAAGTGATTTCGATTGGATCTTTGGAAGTGAATTCCACGCTTGGTTGAGCAATTGGCTCGATTTTATTTTCTTCGAGGAGTTGTTGATAGATTTTGTTGAGTTTTTTCTCCATGGCAAACTCAAGTAGCATGTCTTTACCATATTTTTCTTCGATGATATCGACTGGGATGTGCCCTTTGCGGAAACCTTTAATATCTACAGTTTTGCCAAGTTCTTTGGCTGCGTATTCTGTATATGATTGAATTTCTTTATCTTCAAAGCTAACAACTACTTTGATTTCTGACTTATCAGTATTTGATTTTTTGAATTTCATTTTTTGAAAGCGATTAAAAAAGTTTGCATAAGAATAACAAATATAGGTATAAAATGTAAATAGATTTTGCAATTTTTGGCGGTTTATGTTATAATTCAAGAAAATATATTGACCCCCAATAATATGTCGACCGGTTCACCTCCAAAAAACCCTAGTAAAAGATCTAAATTTTCCTCACCAGCGTTTACGCACAGAGGATTCTCTACGGAAAAAGTACCCTTGGGTTACGATGCTGATGTTGCTCGTATGGCAGCTATCAATACCACCCTGGCCTTTAAGGATATGCAAGAGTCTATGGGCTCTAGTGGTGGCAGCCTCAAAGCCCTGCATCTTCTTAAAAATAGAAATAAGTTTGATGAAAACTTTGCTAAGTTTCTTAAACAGAATTTACAAGCCATCATATTAGAAATACCAGATATGCATGGTTCTGCTACTTTGAGAGATCAGTATAAGGCTATTATTGGAGATATCGAATCTACTCTTCTACCGCTATGTGATCCATCTAACGACCCCTTAGTTACAGTTACGAATATAGAAAACTTTGTAAATTCTGGTCTAACTGCGGCACCTCCTAGCCTGACATATGACATTGCCAACGACATTATAGCTGCCGCGAGTAACGCCATGATGAGTACTTACAATTCAGTAGACGAATCGGTGGTTAATAACTCTTTTGAATATTTGGACAACCTGTCTAGCGCAGATAAAACTTTGGTAGACAATTTACTCCAAGCAATTGGCTTGGATCAATTAGCATCTCAATCTGCAAATACCAAACTTCTAGATACACTGGCCCATGTAATTACTACGCGTGGTGGTGCAACTGTTTTACCTGCTATGCAGAGAAACATTGTGTCGATGTTCTCAGAAAAATCTCCAGAAGCTGACGCTCTCAAAAAAGAAGCCCAATTGAAGCTCGATAAATTATCGAGCTTAGTAGACAAAATCTCACTGGCAGACGCCAAAGACCAACCAGCTCTAGAAAGAGACCTTGCAATCGAGGTGACTGACTACAACACTAAATACGGGTTGACTGGGACAGCCAATGAAATTATTGCAGCTAATCTTTTGACTGCTCACAATGCTGTTTTTGACCCTAGCAAACTGACTGCCTCTGCGGTTCTAGACCTTCCAAATTCTCTAAAGCAAGCTGAAAGTGCATTTACATATTTGGATGCAGCCTTAAATGCCGGTACTATAGACAATGCTGTTTTTGACAAAGCCTATACAGCCCTGGAGGCAGAAATGGGTCCAAATTATAAGTTGCGAGATAAGTCTCGATTTGTAGATGAAACAGAAACAGTAACTGCCGTAGCTACAACTCCAACCGTCTGGGATGTTCTAGGCATCACTGGAGCTAGTAATATTTCTACATTAAAGGCTGAGGTCCTGCCAACTACAGAGCCGACAAATTGGCCTAATCACTTGGCCAGCTTAAAAACAACATACA
>CAYYFV010000042.1:0-7923 GCA_964471455.1 uncultured Candidatus Peribacteria bacterium
GATTGGTTGATACCGAAATTAAATTGGCTTTGGCTGAGGAGCTTTCGGAAGAAGAAGTGGCGGCTGTGGAGGCGCTCGGCGATGACGCCGAGGCGATAGCTAACCACCTGAATGACAAGCTTGGGATCAACTTGGTACTTGTGATGACTGCGAGTATGCAAAAAGTCAAACAAGATCTCTTGAGCGACGTATCTTACATCCGTGGGATGATGGATGCTCAAAGTGGTGATCAAGATCAAGCTTAGGTTTGATGCTTAAGGCCTGTGGCCTTTGGTTAAAGCTTTGGAAATTGAATTACAAGAGGCCCCCGGCGGGGGCCTCTTTTGATAACCTGGGGCCGGCGGGGGCCTCTTTTGATAACCTGGGGCCGGCGGGGGCCTCTTTTTTTGATATATCTTCTCCCCTGGCGAGGCCGCCTTTTCATATTCTCTGGCCTAATGCTAGATGCTGAATGTGTAAATGGAGCGCCTATGGCCCCTTCGCAGCTGGTATTTGCCATAAAATATTTGCCATCTACTGTTGCCGTGTGCTAACTTAGAGTTAAGAATAAATTTGTTACATGAATTTAAACAAAAACTTTTATTTTTTTGTCGCCCAGGCGTTAAACTAGGACTCTAGGTTTTGTTTCATGTATCAACACTTTGCCGCGGAGATCCGGGCTTTTTTTATATATAACTTTTAGAAAATGAATACATTGGTATGCGATAAGTATGGATATGGTATCGAGCAAGAAGGCTGGATTGTTGATCAAGATGGAAAGCCTGTAGCTCTTATCGATGGTATATCAGCTTTTGCTTTAGTTAGAGACAGAATACGGGAGATGACAAGCCGAGATCCTGAGTGGCTAAGTGCTGAGCTTTTAAGTTGCCAGGCAGAGGTAAAAACTCTGAAGGTGGAAAAGAATATTGACGATGCTATTCGGGAAATAATTTATAGAGTGTCTGTTTTAAGGAAAGCCCTCAAAAAGATTGATCCAAACTTGAATTTTGAAACTGTAGCTTACAAAGACATGGGAGCAATACCATTGGTTGCTGCAGATCCAGATGCTCCATCTTATAACCGGGTTCGTGCTTGGTCCAAAACACCCGACGGCATGGAATTATTACGAAAATCTGCCATTTGTTCAACGCAACTATGTGTGTCGGCTGGCCTGGAAAATATGACTCGCGAAGCAAAGCTTAAACTGCTGGTAGCATCTTATAACTACACGACAAATAACTATGATGTGATAAAGAGAGTCAACGGTCAATCTTCTCGCCTAAAATTAATTGAAGAGCTTATTATTCCCGTTAAAAAAGATAATTTCCGCCAGGCTGGACTGCTAAATAACAGAAAATTAGACCATATTACCAGACCAACATTTCGCTCTATCGAGGATCTAGTAGACTGGATGATGGCCCATTCGGGTGTGACTGAGGTCTCCAAAATACAAGCAAAAGATGCCCACGGTTTGCTATTGAAAGGTAAGGTAATTTATTTGCCAGATCAAGATCAAAGTACAGCCCATATAAGCTACAACGCAGATACACATGATCTAAATCTTGTATGCTTCGAGCATAGGTGGCCTGATGCCAAGCTCAATCTAACACAAGTCGCAAATGATGCCTGTGACTTCCATTGGAGCATGGTCGAGCATATCTCAAGAGATCTGGATTTGTAGGTTCTTCAGGGTATTTCGCTTGACTTTTTTGAATTTAATTGTACAATTATTAAAGCTTTAAATCAAAATTAAATGGTCCTCAACCGCTCTATAAATCCAATACCTTATGATCCTGAGCAAGCACCGACAACGCCCGTAGCCCCTGAGCAAGCACCGACAACGCTCGTAGCCACTCCGCAGCTGACTAAGGAGCAGCAAAAGCTATGGTTGGACATGGTAGTTGCTAATATTCAGGAGATTTATGCTGATAAGATTGATCAGAAGAAAATCAGTAGAATAGCTGGGCAGTTGATCATGCTTGATTTCCCGAGCCGCAAGGTAGCCGAAAGCCCTGAACGCTTAGATGAACAGATATGTTGTAATACGCTACTTGATACTAGTTGTCTCAAAGTTTTATTTCAGTTGGTAGATTTGACTCAGCCGAGTGAGGCGGCTATACTCCGTGATTTGCAGGCGAGGTTAGAGCTGATCTCTAATCTGACCTCTAATTGGATAACACCACTAGGGGCGGAGCAGATAGGGGCTTACATAGAAGAGCGGAGTGCTGAATTGCTCTACGAGCTGCAGAGTGATCCCTACCTTCCTCCTAAGGCTAATATCGAAGTAAATGTCCTGGCCAATCTATTTCGACTATGCTATCAGCTAGAAGGAGTCGATACTTACCTAATTTTAGAAGAGTACTGGAAGGGTTTTAGACTGGATGTTCTGGAGGAGCCCAGGACATATTTATCTGCTGCGATCTTTAGATCCTTTCTGAGGAATAATTCTCGGATACATCAAACACTAGATCTGTGGTTTTGTGATGGGCGCTCTGAGGTTAAAAAGATGCTGTCGCTATGTCTGTGGGATCTCCTGAATGAAAAGTCAATACAAGACTTGGGGCTTTCAAGTGACTATGTGAGTGAGCTGATATTTGATGCTGTTATATACATAAGACCCAATACTTTTACTTTAACCAAGGATGAGCTGCAAGCAATCAAGCAGAAAATACTCGCAGAACTTGCTCGGGAGCAAGCAGTCACCCCCGATGCCATGGACTTGTTGGATGGAATTGGGAGTCCCCTGCTGACTGTGTGCTTTTCTGGGAATCAGCTACTTTGTGGGCAATACTTCATAAAAAAAGAGGCACTAATTGCATCCTATGGGCTCGGGTATCAGGCTAGCCTAAGGCGTAGATTCACCCTGTGTGAACGGGAATGGATTGAGAAGAAACAGACTATAAACACTTTGGAGCAGATGTATAATCTTGTAGAGGACTTAGTCTATCCTAGATTATAATCTTGTTTGATATATGTCTATTCATAAAAAACCTCACTTTGATCCAGATGCTGATACTGTAGAGCTACCACGCCTAGAGCGAGGTAGGACAGATACGGGAGAGCGATCTCAGTCAGTTTCATATTTATCAACATTTATCAAAGCATCTGTCTTTGCAGCAATGGTATCAGTTGCTGTCAGATACTGTAATCAAGAGCAAGTAGGTGGCGCTACCCACCCAGAGAAGTGTCGCACTAATCCCGATATCTGTTTGCAAGTGCTACCGGATCCTGGTCACAAGCAGATTCCATATGGTACTATTCTATATCCTCGAGATCAATCTGGCCTGACAGCAGGGCAAGATCTAGAAACTGCAGGTAGTAATGACGGGGTCCGCTTGGAAGTTCCCTATCCAGCAAGTAACCCAGTAGAGCCTGCTGGAGAGCATTCTGGCTTTGTTAGGATTCGAAACTACATTGCTGGCTCAAATATTTCTCAATCAGTTGCTTATAAGTTTTTTGCAGATGAAAGTTTTCAGAATATACTGAGGCGGCTTGTTTTAGGCGGGCTAAATCCAAATGAGCAAGACCGGTTGTATGATTTGCTTGAAAAGGCTCGCGTTATCCCAGAAAACACTCGAGGGCGTATCGCCGCGATGCAAGATCCGATTGCGAGAGCTATGGACTATATACATTTAAGAAAACTGGCAACCGAGCAAAATGAACATGCCCGGGCTCAAAGAATGAAACGAAGAGCTCTCACTATGTGCTTGCGTGCTATCCAAATGCAAAAATCCGCATACGAAATTGCCGAAATGTCGAGACTCACCGCTAACATGGATGTAGACTTAGTGACAGCAGCCGATGATTATATGCCACTGATGAAATTCTTGCAAATAGAATTCAAGGTGTTTGGCTTAGAAATTGATCCCGAACAATTCTTGCAAACCCGTGTGCCTAATCGTACGAATTTTTTTCAAGAAGTTGCCGATGCCTATGATAAATATAAGGATATTCTGCCAATAACCGATATTATTAGCAAAGAAGTATTTGTAGCTATATTTGTACATGAGCTGGCCCCAAGGCTCAAGAATGTTGAGGGGAATAGCTACCTATTTGCCTCTTTGATTATGACCTATATTTCTGATTTGCAGCCTTTTAATGCTTTTAGACCTAGGGGTGGTGCCCTCCGGATTGGAGGTACGCAAATAAGTGATGCGGCCTTAAATTGGTTGGAGTTCGATGAAAATATTCGCAAAGAGCTTGTCAAGCTAGGAAAGAACAATGGCGTGGCTGTAGATGGTTTTCAAAGTGCATTTTTGTTAGCCAATATCAGCTTTGATGCTTTGTTTTTATTAGGATATGGTGCTCTGGCTACAAATCACAGATACTCTGGTGGTCGTGTCGCAAATATTATCGCTTCAAACAGAGTGGGAGGCCCCGCCTCTCGTAAGCTAGGTCAAATGGCAACGGAATATGCTGAATGGGTCTTGGAATTTGAGGCTGCCTTAAAAAGTAGATGGCGAAATGTTCTTGGATCGAATACAGAATAGCTTCTCGCTATAATGAAACACCCTTCAAATCGGCGCTTGTATTGCTAACTAGGTGACCTTGATGACCATCAAGGTGATGTCGTCTGCCTGCGGCATGCCTTTGATGGACTGAAGCACGTCGTCTAAGATGTGCTGTTTGATGTCCTTGGCCGAGTCATGTTTCTGGCAGGCTTCGGCCAGTATTTCTTGGAGTCTGTCGAATCCATATTGGTCAGTTTTGTTGAGCCAGGCTTCTGGGATACCATCTGAGTACATGATTAAGACATCGCCTTTTTGGGCTTTGATTGGTCTTTCTATGAGCTTATTTCTGACTCCAGCAAAGAGGCCTGCGGCGATACCTCCAGCTTCGAGCATGCTTGTGGTTTGGCTTTTGGCGTGGTATTGGATGATTTGTTCGTGTCCCGCTGAAATGTAGCTGAGTTTGTTTTTGATTGTGTGCTTGATGATGGCTAGAGTGATAAATAAGTTGGGTGAAGATTTTTTGACGAGGATTTCGTTGAGGCGATCTGTAATGTCTACTAGATCGTTTTTTTCGAGATTGTTGAGTAACAAGGCGTTGGAGACAGAAGCGAGTATGCCTGCGGGGACGCCATGGCCTGTCACATCTCCGACATACAAAAAGTTGCTACCGTCCGATGATTGGAGGACATCGTAGACGTCTCCCCCAATTTCTTCGGCAGAAATGACCTGAGCATCGACATCTAGACCTTTGAGTTGAGGAATAAACATTGGGAGCAATCGCTCTTGTATGCTTGTAGCTAATTCAAGTTCCTTGGTGACACGTGCTTGGTAGACCTTGGCTTCGGTAGCTTTTTTGAGGTCTTTGGCCATCTGATTGACGTCTTTGGCCAACTGGCCAACTTCGTCTGAGCTTTTGTTTTGGGCTCGAAAACTGAGCTTGCCTTGAGCAATCTTATTAACTACTTTTGATAACTCCGCAATTGGATTGGTGACCTTTGTGGCAAGTACAAAGGCAAAATAGATGCTTATAATCAAGGCCAAAAGGAGCGTGGCTATTGTGACTACGGTTGATTGCCATACCCGTTGAGCTAAATTTTTATAAGTAATATCGTAGACAATATTGTACTTGGGTGCAATTGGGAATGTGAAATTTACGATGGACTGATCAGTTAGCTGAAAGCCTAAATCCTGCCCATTAAAATCTACATATGCATATTGCCCCACTGTATCTTTCTTGATATATATGACATCGCCAGAATCAAGCAAGACCGATGGCCAGGCAGACTGAATCCGATCTATATGAATTGGTTTTTGGTTGGTAGTCTCGTACGCAAACAGTCCAGTGCCTTCAAAATTATATACTGAGATATTAGCAATATCATTATTTTGAGATAGAAGTTGCCTGATATCGCGTTGAAAAAACAAATTATTTTCCGTCAAAAAATAAGTCTCAAATGATTCAACAAGTGGGTTGGCTGATAGCTCGATAAAAGATCGGGCATTTTGATAAATTTGGGTCTTGATTTGCTTACTTTGAGTCTGAATCAGAAAAGCTCCTAGCAAGCTCAGAAGCAAAAGAATAAGTAATGTAATACTAACTGCAAACTTGGTTTTGAGCGAGCGAAAATTAAAAATTTGGAGAGATTGTTTGTTGATCATTAGAGCTGAATTAATGTTAAATCTAAATAGCCATCTAGTCTGGGCTGTAAATCATAGGTGTTTTTGAGAGCGTAGTAGACTTGGTTTTCGAAAAGAGGTTGAGCTAAGGGGTTGCCTTGGTCGACCAGAGACTCGGAGAGCTGCTGGAGAATTTTCTGGCGGTCCTTGGGCTTGTGGGTATTGGCTAGAGTTGAATATAACTCTTGGGCATGTGTGTTTTTATAAGAACCGAAGTTAAAAGTGTCGACTTCTAAAAAAGTTGTAAAAAGACTTTGTCCATCGTAGAAGTCACTTTTGAAGCCAAAGAAAATCAAGTCATATTTGGAGCTAATCTCCGATGGATCTAGATTAAAAGCATTGGCAAAAGTGAACTCTGCTTGGATGCCATGTAGACTGAGGGCGGTTGTGAGGCTTTGGGATAGATTTTCGAAGTTTGCTGGGAGTAGAATTTGAGCTTTGTAAGTAGCTGCCAAGACTTCTTGTGGTGGTAGTGGCTTGATTTGTGGATTGTAGCCAAAGACTCCAGAAGCCAGGAGTTGATTGGTATCTTTGGCCATGCCCTCAGCAAACTCCTGAAAATCCATGTCGAGCTGCATGGCTTGAGCAAGTGCCTTTCTAAAATTGGGATTGTGAGAGAGCTTACGGTTGTAGTTAAACAAAAAGAAATTGGTCGAGCCCTCTATGTAATTTTGTAGATCAAAATTACTCCGCTGTAGTTGATCTGCCAAAACCGGTGACATGCCAAATATTGCTAAGACACTTGGATTGGACAAGCTATGTTCAAGTCTTTGTTTTTGACTGGGAATGGTTGTCAGCAGTAACTGGTTGAACTGTGCTGGTTGGGTATGATATTGCTTGAAGGGCTCCAAGTACAATTGATTTTGTGATTGGGCTTTGAGCATAAAAGGTCCAGTCCCTATAGGATTGGCTATCAAATCTGTATCGAGAAAAGCAATTGGTACCGAGGCTAACTTAGATAAAAACAGAGGGTCCGCTTGTTCTAATATAATATCAAAAGCATAATCAGATGTAACAACAAAATCCTTGATGTTTGAAATTAGGGGTTTTTGACTTTCTATTGATTGCAACTGAGTAAACAACTCTTTGAGAGATGATGCAGAAAGCTTCTGACCGTTGTGAAAAAAAATATTATCTTTGATACGAAACCTATAATGACTTTCATTTATCTGACCAAATGAGACGGCTAATTTGGGGGAAATTTTTAGATCTTCAGAAAAAGTCACTAAAGACTCGTAAATATAGTTGAGTCTGGAGTTATTGTAATCACTATATGTGAATGGGTCTAGCGAAACCAGAGGTTGTGCATAGACTATCTCTATGTTTTTTCGGGAGGATTGTTGTGTTTGGACAATAGCGAAGATTGTGAGAATCAATGCTATGGCAATCAGAACTAATCCAAGAGAACGTCTTTGGAAGAAAATTCGTGTTTTTGCCACCATTTGTAAGCGTTAATAGTATTTTCTATGAGGAGGGCTACCGTCATTGGTCCGGCTCCGCCTGGGACTGGAGATATAGCCTTGGCGTGTCCAAGTAAATTCTCGAAGTCACAGTCTCCGTATATTTTTTTACCTTCTTTGCTGAAGCCAACATCTATGATGATAGCTCCCTCTTTGACCATATCTTTTTTAATTAAGTGTTTCTTACCGACTGCAGAAACAAGTATATCTGCCTGCAAAGTATGTTGCTTGAGTTCTGGAGTAAACTTATGACAAATAGTCACAGTGGCATCTCGGTTGAGAAGCATGACCGCTAGAGGTTTGCCAACGATATCTGAGTGACCAACAACGACTACATGTTGACCTTTGATAGGGAT
>CAYYFV010000043.1:0-4897 GCA_964471455.1 uncultured Candidatus Peribacteria bacterium
TCTAAGCAAAAATTAGATTACACCTATCCAGACGGTAAAAAAATCACTCCTCATGTGATTGAGCCTACATTTGGTTTGTCGCGTTTTGTGACAATTCTATTGATGGATTGTTATCGAGAACAAGAATTGGAAAATGGTGAAACACGTACGTACTTGGAGTTGGATCCTAAGATTGCTCCGGTTAAACTGGCGGTCTTTCCTTTGATTAAAAAACAACCTTTGAAAGATTTAGCTAATGAGATTGTGGCCAAATTTGCTGGGCAGTTTAATGTTGAATATTCTGAAACAGGTTCTATTGGTAAGCGATATCGTAAGCAGGATGAAATTGGAACACCCTATTGTGTGACTGTTGATTTTGATTCCTTGGAAGATAATTGTGTTACGGTTAGAAATAGAGATAGCTTGGAGCAGGAGAGAGTTTCTATTGACAAACTGGCGGAGTACTTCTCTGACAAGTTCTAATTTTTTTCTTATTAATGAGAGAGTGTTAATATTAAGGAGATTTAAATCCCATTGATGACTTATCTCAAAATAGCACTTTTTGTTTTTATTCTAATTGTATTTGTATTTATATTTCAAAGTGCAATTAGGCATTTTTTACATTTTTTTATGGCATCACTCAAGAAGAAGGATGTGGTGTATTTTTCGGTTTTGATTCCCAGAGAAGATACTGAAAAGGATAAGCAAAAAAGGGTTGAGAAGGATTTTAAAGAGAAGATAGGTGTCATGAGTCAGTTATATCGGTCTTTGCATGAGATTCGTGAATTGGATTTGGGAAATCAATTTCGTGTTTGGCTTTATAATTTGCCGATTATTAACTTTGATATTGTTTGTAGGCATTCTGTTATTGAATTTCGTGTATCAACTTTTCGCGAGTATAAGGATCTACTTGAGAAACAAATTACTACTTATTATCCAAATGCTGCAATCGATGTATACAAACCTGAGAGTATTTCTCGACGTGGTTATAAGACTCGTGCATATTATGCTTTTTTGGAGAGGATTAACTGGTATCCAATTAAGATGTATAAGGAAATTGAAAATGATCCTCTGAATGTTTTAACTAATGTTTTTTCTAAGATGGCAGATGATGAGATTGCCATGGTGTCTTTGTCCATGCGTCCTATCAATGCCAAGTGGCAAAATAAGGCTAATAAATTTGGTACAGATTTGTTTAAAGGAGATGATCCTTCTTCTAAGTCTCGGATGCCAAAGATTTTTGGGTTTTTGGGTGATTTGTTTGGGGCTTTGTTGGGTGGCTATGAGGGCTCTGATTTGCAAGGTGGGGGAACCAATGCTCCTGGTGCTAAGAGTGGTGATTCTTATGTGCGTATGTTGCAGGCAAATGAAGAGACAGCCAAAAATGTTGGTATTAAGTCGACTCAACTGGGTTATGAAACTGTAATTCGTTTATATGCGACTGCCAAAACTAAGAAACGCGCAATTGAAATTCTTAATGGGGTGTTTGTAGGTTTTAATGTATTTAAGGATGCCTCTTCGAATTGGTTTCAAATGCGTAGAATTGTACCGATTGATTTCATCAATAATTACTTGATGGTCAAAAATTACTTTGCTCGTTATTTTACTTTTGGAGAGAAGAGGTCAATTATGGTTCCTGATGAGTTGGCAAATGTTTTGCATTTTCCTGATTCAAATTATAATGCTTCGCCAAGCATCAAATGGTTAAAGTATAAAGTTGTCCCCTGCCCGTCAGATGTGCCGCAGGAGGGACTGTATTTGGGTGACAATGTTTATCGTGGTCAAAGAACAAAAATTCATATGTTGCCAAAGGATCGGACTCGGCATTTTTATATAATTGGTAAAACTGGTACCGGTAAGTCTAATTTTATTAGTTTTATGGCCCGTCAGGATGCTCAAAAAAACCGTGGGTTTTGTGTTGTCGACCCGCATGGGGATTTGGTTGATGATGTCTTGAATTATATTCCCAAAAGTCGTGCAAAGGATGTGATAGTCTTTGATCCTTCGAATTTGTCTCGTCCTATGGGCTTAAATATTTTGGATGCCAAAACTCCTCAGGAGGCAGACATGGTGTCGAGTCAGGCTACAGAGATTTTTATTAAGTTGTTTGGTGATGAAATTTTTGGACCTCGGATTCAACATTACTTTCGGAATGCGTGTTTGACTCTGATGGAGGATCCGGATGAGGGTGCGACTTTGATCGATGTACCGAGAATTTTTACCGATGATGCCTTTATGAAGTATAAGGTTTCTAAATGTAAAAATCCCGTTGTAAGATCTTTTTGGGATCATGAATATGCCAACACTGGTCAGCGAGAGCGGCAAGAAATGATTCCGTATTTTAGTTCTAAATTTGGTCCCTTTATTACAAATACTGTTATGCGTAATACTATTGGACAGCTCAACTCGGCATTTGATATTCGTGAAGCAATGGACACTGGAAAAATTCTTTTGATTAATTTGTCCAAGGGTAAGATTGGTGATTTGAACACTCAACTTTTGGGATTGGTGATTGTATCAAAAATTCAAATGGCAGCTATGGCTCGTGCTGATATGCTGGAAAAAGATCGTATACCATTTTATTTATATGTGGATGAATTTCAAAATTTTGCGACAGATTCTTTTGCAACTATTTTATCTGAGGCTCGTAAGTATCAATTATGTTTAATTATGGCCCATCAATATATTAACCAATTGGTTACGACCAAGTTTGGTACTACTAGTAGCGCTATAAAGGATGCTGTGTTTGGTAATGTAGGTTCGATGATGAGTTTCAAGGTGGGGGCTGAAGATGCTAAGGTTATGGCTGAGGAGTATAGTCCAGTTCTTACGGAGCAGGATATTATCAATGTGGCTAATTATAAAGCTTATCTGAAATTAAATATTAATAATACGACCTCACGTCCCTTTTCTATGGAGACTTTGTATGATTTGACAGGTAAGAATGAAAAATTGGCTGCATATCTAAAAAAATATTCAAGTATGCGTTTTGCCCGGGCCCGAAAATTTGTTGAGAAAGAAGTTGGGCATAGGATTGGTTTTGATTTTAAACAAAATGTTAAGTAGGTGGGTGATATATGCTGTGGACAATTAAAAAACAGAGCTTATTGGCTCTGTTTTATTTTGTTGATTGTTTCGAGTTGTCCATGGCCAGCTATATACTGGAGCATGGCGCCTCCACCCATAGAGACAAATGTAAAGTCTTGATTTGTGAGTTTGGCCAGTTTGATGAGTTTGAGGCTGTCGCCTCCTCCCAGAAAGGTGTTTTCTTGTCTGGATATCTCTTGAAGAATTTGAATTGAATGTTTGCGAAAGGTTGGATTTTCGAGGTATCCCATCGGTCCGTTGAATATAATGTTTGGGTTTTGGCTAATAATTTCTTGGTAATATTTACTGGTTTTGGGGCCGATATCGAGGATCATTTCATTTGTTTTGAGGATTTCTGCAGTTCTGGCCTGGGTCGAGTGTGGGGAGTCTGCGAGTAGGAAGTCGAATGGTAAAATAATTTTGTTGCCGTGGGCTGAATTTAAAAGGTTTCGGCAATGTTTAAGGAGGTTTTCTTCGAAGAGTGAATTTTGGATATTGAAACCTTGAGCTTTGAGAAATGTGTTGGCTAAGATTCCTCCCACAAGAATGTGGCGTGCTTTTGGAAGAAACTCTTCTATGATCATGAGTTTTGTTTGGGCTTTGGCTCCGCCCATGACAACTAGGGGACTTGGGAGTTCGAGAGCTTGATTGAGGTTTGTTATTTCGATTTGTGTGGTGTTTCCAATTGAGCTTGGGAGAAAATCACTTATGGCATGTGTGCTCATGTGTTTTCTGTGTGCACTTGCAAATGCATCAAAAATATATTGATCGAAGCAACTAGCAAGTGTTTTAGCTTGTTTGTGGTTATTTGATTTCTCCCATTCAAAAAATCGAGTATTTTCTAATAGCAGAATCTGCTTGGGCTTGAGTTGTGTAAGTTGTTTTTGGATTGTGTGTGCGTCGTAATTTTTTTGGAATACAACTTGCAGCTTCCATGTTTTTTCAAGTTCTGGAATTAAATTTTTTGTACTGAGTTCTGGCTCTTGATTTTGAGGGCGTCCTAAATGCGTAAAAACAGCTATTTTATTTGTTTTGCTAAGTTTTTGAAGGTATTTACTGTAGGAGCTGATTTTGCTGTTATCTGTGATAGTTCCATCTTTGATTGGAACGTTTAGATCTAGGCGTATTAATGTTTTCATTATTTGAGTTTTTTATAAGCTAGTCCAGTTATGTTTAGGCTATAAGTAGTTGTGATATTGATTATTAGAATTGCAAGGTATGTATTGATGTCCATAATTTTTTGTGAGAATGACATAACTTCTAGGTTCTGAATATCTATAAAATATAAGAGATTGAAGACTATCATACTAAAAACTGTGGCGATAAAAAGGATTTTGATTAGAAAGAAGTAGTTGTTTGTAGTTATTTTTTCTGAAGCTTCGAGACATTCTTGGGGGCCTTTTTTGGAGTCGATGGCGATTACTGTTGCAAAAAATAGTCCAAGCATTCTACGTATGGATTTATATAGCATATATATGAAGGCTGCTATTAGTATAAAAGAAACTATTATGAGTGTCAGATTGAGGTGATCAAAGCTGTAATTTGGTTCTATAGTGCCTCCGAATATATAACTTGCAAAAAAGCTCCACTCTCCAGCGAAGATAATGATAAATGCAATCAACAATGAGACATAGGCCGGAACCATCCATTTGGCAATTGCCCAAATGTTTTTGATAGATGTAATTAGCCATTTTTTGAGGGTTGGGAAGAGATTTGTAAAATACCTGGTGAGTTTGATTGTTTTTTTGTTGGACTGGACTATGAGGCAGCTTTTATAGTATTCACTCAAGATGGCAACTATAACAAAGAGGCCGAGTGCCAATAAGAAGTG
>CAYYFV010000043.1:4955-7755 GCA_964471455.1 uncultured Candidatus Peribacteria bacterium
AAGGTGTATATATAAAGCTTAGGTATTCTAATTAAGGCTTGAATAAAGATCGATTTCATAAAAATATTTTAAAACATTTGTATTTTATCATTGAGGATTTTGATCTACAAGAATATAATGGTTGTAGTTTTTAATTATTTACTTGTGAAAAAACTTATAAGTTCTTTAGTTTTATCTTTGGTTTTACTAGTTCCAGCTTCTGCTCAGAGTATTGATAATGGATTTTTGGATATTAGTTCGTCTTATGTGTATTATGAGTCGATTAATTTTCTCAAATCTAGAGGGGTGATTAATGGTTATCCCGATGGGACTTTTCGTCCGAATAACACTTTGAAGAGATCTGAGTTGGCAAAGATCGTAGTCATTAGCTCAGAAATTCCTGCTGTTTCTGCTCGTGATTGTTTTCCTGATTTGGATCCAACCCAGTGGTATGCCGAATATGTTTGTGCCGCTAAGTCTGCTGGATTAGTTAAGGGCTATGTGGATGGGACTTTCAAACCTTCGCGTGATATTTCTCGGGCGGAGGCTATAAAGATTGTGGCTGAGGCTGAGGATTTTGATTTGCAGGGAGATTTTGTTGAAAAGTTTTCGGATGCTTTGCAAACCGATTGGTTTTATAATTATGTGAACTCTGCTAAGTCTTTAGGTGTTTTGCCTTTTAGTTCTGTGTTGGAGCCAGGTAGGTTTATTACGAGGGCCGAATTTTCGGAGATTTATGCTCGGAGTTTGAAATTGGGGCCGTCGGTAGTTGAAGATGACTTGGCAGGAGATAATATTCTTGATGAGAACGGTGCTGAGGAGCAGGGAAGTCAGCAAGACTCTTCTGTGACTCCCGAAGTTGATTCTGTGATACCTGTGGCGAGTCCAGAAGTGTCGAATTTTGGTACTGTGATTAAGAAGGATAGTTATGATAATTTTGCTTTTGATGCGGATTTACCAACGGTATTCATAAAAGATGAAATTTATAATTTTTCTGGTGAAATATTGAATGATGAGGATTTTGCATTTGCGGTTTTGGTTGATGATGGTTCTGAAAACCAAAATTTTATTGCTGAGATGAATGGTGATAATTTTAATATTGATGTGAGGTTTGTGGACGCTGGTGAGTATAAGATTGGATTTATAGCTGGTAATAGTGGTAAGACTAAGGTTTTTGAAATTAGTGTGATTGATTCTTTGCCGCCAGGTACCTCTGCTGTGACTAAGCCCGACGTGCTTGCCCCGGTAAATTTGGGCTTTCGAAATTCTGATCCAGGTGTCTTTTTGTCATTGGTGGATGGATTTAAGATTTTGGAATTGAGGCAGGGGTCGCGTAAAGAAATAATGTTAACTCGACAGAATAGGGATTTTTTAGCTATTGATTATGCTGATCTTGATAATTTCAATGAGGGGGACTTTGATGTCAGGGTCAAATATATTGCTTATACTTTAGAAGATGGTCAATTGGTTGTCTCTCAATCGAATACCGTGTTTGATCAGTCGGTGGATGGTGTTTTGCATCGCTTTTCGAAGATTGATAAAGGACTTGTGAATTTGGAGCTGCCCAATACATTTGAAGTTGGAGAGCAAATTAATTTTTCTTTTACTTCAGATTTGGATTTGAGTACGACTGTGTATTTTATTCGTCCAGATGGTTTGGTCGATACTTATCGAGATGGACTGTTGAAAACTGGAAATAATTACTCGTATTCTCGTGTCTTGGATATGGAGGGGACTTATATTTTGGAGGTTAATAATTCGGCCGGATTGGCTGTGATCAACCACCCAATTTATTTAACTGGGAGTTTTCCTTTGGTTGGTGAGTATTTCGATGATTTTGAGACTGAGCAAGATGGAGTCTTCAGCGAAGCTGATCAGAAGGCCTATACCTTGGCACTTATAAACGAAGAACGGGCCAAATATGGTTTTTCGCAAGTGACGCTGCAAGATGATTTGTCGAGTTTGGCCAGATTGCACGGCAACGACATGATTGATCGAGATTATTTTGCTCACGTTTCTTTAGATGGTCTGACACCAAATGACCGCCGTGTGAGGGAGGGAATTGCAACTCCAGTTGGTGAAAATCTAGCCAAAGATTTATCGACCTTGCGGGCGCACAGATCACTCATGCGCTCCGCTGCTCATAGAGCCAATATATTGAATCCTAGCTGGGACACGGTTGGTATATCGGTTCTTCTGGACGATGATGATTATTTCTATGTTGTTCAGCAATTCTCTTTTGATTATGATCAAATGCACGATTCTTTGGCAGATGAATTGCTTGATTTGAATGCCAGTTTTGTCGTAGATAATGAACTGGAGCAGGTTTCTAGTGACTGGATCGATGTTATGTTGGAGTCTGGACAGTTTGGGACTTCTATCAATGGTCAGGGGATTTTTGACTCTATCACTGCCGAATCGGGTTTTGTAAGATTGTTTAGCTTGATTTCCAAGGCGACCGATGTCGAAAGTATCTTTGCTCAACTAGAAGGCAATGCCAATCTTTCAGACCTTGCTAACGATAAATTTGGTTATGCGACAGCCATAGATGATGATGGTTTGATCAACTTTGTTTTGGTTTTTGGGAAATGATTATTTGGTGTTAGCTTTGGGATAGTCGTCAGCTTGACAAAAATATCAAATAAATTATAATGGGTGAAATTTAATTCACCCTTTAATGACTAATTTCAATCACCACAAGCATCTGTATGCACGTTCAAAATCTAGCAATCGTGGTGTTAGAGGGTTTCATAGGGAACAAGGTTACTTTGGGGCTGTGCGAAAGGGTTTCCATCCAGTTAATAAGCGAAGACCAATAGTA
>CAYYFV010000044.1:0-7728 GCA_964471455.1 uncultured Candidatus Peribacteria bacterium
ACTCATTACTAAAAGAAAAGATTATCATAAGTTGTTCCCCTCCCTTAATAATGCAAAGGCTGCGAAGGATTTTTTAGATAGTTTCAAGGGTGAATTTGGAGAGAATGTCTATAATGAATATTTCAAAAAATGGAGACAAAAGACCT
Source organism: uncultured Candidatus Peribacteria bacterium (assembly GCA_964471455.1). GTDB lineage: Bacteria > Patescibacteriota > Gracilibacteria > UBA1369 > CAYYFV01. The sequence goes on from CAYYFV010000044.1 coordinate 147, forward strand.
CTGAATCTACAAAATCTCAGAAAACAGATCTTAATTCAAGTCGTGGTGAATTTTTAGCGTTGGATAAGGCGGAGTCCCTTAACAAGGCAGTAGGATTGTGTATTGGGGCTAAGGAGTGGGTCACCTTGTTACCTGAGATTGGGCACATTAAGGATGTTCTTGGAAAAGAGAAAGTTAAAAGTATAGTGACTCTTGCTAAGAATGATGATGATTATTTCTCATTATTATCTAATGCAGATAAGATTAAGGATGTTCTTGGAATCTCACAGGCTAAGGTTATATTGCAAGATGCTATTACTAATAAGAAATATTTTGCATTACTAATAAATTTAGATGTAATTCGTAGCACGTATGCAAAATCTTCGTACAGTGATATTCTGGATTTAGTGAATGGGGATTTACCTACTTCTAATAAATATGTGAGGGAGTTTGCTGAATATGTGAAGGCCTCCCAATTAGAGGCCTATAAGTCGTTGTATGCTATTGTTCTTGATTATGAACCAGGATTTAATAGGTCGGCTTTGGAGGCTTATTCCAAACTAAAGAAGGTTTTTAAGAAGAAATTCAATGTTGCTAACAACAGCTTCTTCTTTTCTTTGTTTTTTACGAATCCATCTGAAATTTTAGATAAATTAGACCAAGATGAACTAGCTTTGTATTTAAGTGTAATTCGTGAATTGATGGTGGATCAAAAACTACAGCCCTTATTGAGTTTTTCAGCTATTTCTTTGTTGGGGACCGCTCATTTCCTTGATTATGAAAATTTGGTGGATTCTGTGGTGAGTCCTCATCCAAAACTTGATCAAATGATAGCGACTAGCTTGATTGAGGTGAATGCTCAAAATCAAGTTGTGAAGTTGAATGGTAAGGCTGTTACTCCTTTTGTTTTAACTCCTGGTGCAGTTGTTACGATAGCTGAAAATTATTCACGATTACAGCTTTATGTGACTGGTAAAAATTATTCTATCTGGAACTCTAGTACTAATGATAATTTGAGTGGAAATGATTTTAAAGATGCTTGTGATGAGTTTAAGAGGATTGTTAGTGTTGGTGAGAATAATGTTGGTTTAGAAGATATTATGCACGATACTGATGGTAATGTGAGTTTCAATAGGCAATATGTCTCAAGTGTAAAAGTATTTTGTTCTACATTTAGTTCTAAGGCTCCAGCTTTTAAAAAAACAGATCAGTTCACAGTACATTCTTCAGAGAAAAAAGCTGACGGATCTTATGAGAGTTATTTAACTGTAAAAACTGATACAGAAACTTTGATTTTAATTTTAACAACCAATGCAGCTATCAAAGTCCAAACTAAAAAACAGGAGACTCTAGCTAAAATAAATATTATTAATATTGATGAAACTAAAATGTTTTCTGATGTTAAGCAAGGTGTTACTACTGCGTTATTGCGTGGTTTTGTTACTTTGAGTCATAATTTGAAAAAAATTGATAGATACACTCTAATTCAGATTATTTTGGAGCATAATCTACTTTATTTATTAAGATTTAGTCAAAATAGGTCTGCTCTTAAGCCATATTTAGATTTAAGATTTAATAATGGCAAGGTTACAGGTTTTAAGACCCATCCTCTTGGGGAGTGGTTGGATATGTCTGAGTCGACAAGAGTTAATGATTTATTTCTTAAGAAACATCCTCAGCTTGTTAAAGAATTTTCTAATTTGGAGATTCAGGAGTTGCTTTTGGAGAAACTTGTATCTGGATTGGTGATAGTTGTTAAGGACAAGACTGTTACATTAAAGCTAAATAATAAGTCTTATGCTGGAGGCTCTTTTGATATTGAATGTAAGAAGAATTCTGATCCCTCTACACTTAAGGCGAACCCGTGGGTTTTGACATTTACTATTGGTGATAAAACTTTAAGTGTAAATGTGAAGCATGAATGGAGAGGTATACCATACTTTGTTCCAGGTACTACTAGTACTTTTAAGGCTGCGAAAGTAATTGCAGAGCCAGCTAAGTTTGGTCTTGTGGCTACTAATGGGGATATAGCCAAAGCGTTGAAGCTTGTTAAGTTTTCTTTGCAGAAGCGTGTGATAGATGTTAATGATGAAGCTAAAATTTGGATTGGGAATAATAAAAAATTAGCTTCTAAGATGGATTTGCAAAAAATGAATCCACTACTGATTGTTGATGGTAAAATATGGTCGAATAATCGATTTCGAAAGATACCACAAATCAAAAAATCTACTTCTTTGGTTGATTTGTCGAATAGAAATGTCTTGATTATGGCTGATGATGATCGGGTTTTGTTGCCTCGTAATTTACGATCTTTGATACCAATTCAGTCAAAATTCTCGATTTTGTATGATAAAAAGAGTCCTGCAATAGACATTGCAATGCAAATGGTAGCTGTGGGTATGGCACCTGTGTTAAAATATTATAAAGAAAATTCCCTTGCTGAATTTGTTAACAAATATAGTTTTGAGCAAATTGACAAGATGTATCAATCTATTAATAAAATTCCAGATTCTCTTGTAAAAAGACTTTTGGCTTCTAAATTATCTAATCTGACTGAAAGGATTGTTACTACTATTTCTGCTGCTCATGGTTTAAGGGTTCAGAGTAAGTTTGGAAGTAAAGGCAAAAAAGATGGCTTAGATGTTTTTAATTTTGATCCAAGTGTTATGGTGTTTGGCGGAAAAAGTTATTTTCAAAAAAGGGGCTATGTTAATTGGGATCGTCGTGCTAGAGTTGATATGGTCGCTGGAGTTGAATATACTCGTGTTTTGGGATTGTTATTGATCCGGAATTACGATGAATCTTCGGACAAAATAACAGATGTGAATTCCGATCAATATAAGATTCTGTCTCAATTTGGTGTCTTTTATAAAGGCGTCTTTTTTCCTCGTACAGTGGCATATACAGATAAGCGATCGGCTAAGTTTGCTGGAGGCATACCAATTTCGATGTACACAAAAGTTGAACAGAAGGGCGGACGGGTGTACTTAGATGATGTTGCTGTCAAGGCAGTTAAACAAATCGATGCAGGTAAGGCTGTTATTTTGAGGTCCAAGAATGCTGATGCAAAGGCCAATTCGGAGCTAGGTGCAAGGCCAGTATCTCCGAGGCATACAGTTGATGTGCAGAGTAAAGATGTTTTATGTAAGAGTTCTCAAAAAGAGCAATTGATAGCTGATTTAGATAAATATTTTATTTTTACAGGTAAGATTGGTAATGCTACAGCGGGTAAGACAGTTGTTTTTGATACTATGTCTTTCAAACCTAATGTTAAATTCAAGATGATTGGGGCTCAGAAATTACCTGCGGTGATTAAAAGCGTAAAAGTTGTAAATAAGAATGAGTTTGTCTTGAATGCAGAAATTAGAATACAAATAATTAAATAATATGGATCTAAATAGAAAAAAAATAATTTTGGTTATGGTAATGAAGGTTGTTAAGAGTTTACAAGCCAAAGAGTCTGTGTTGCCCTCTCTCAAAGCTGACATTGTTCAGCTCAAAGACATTCACGAAGAGATTCAAGAGGGATAAATTTTGGGGAGTGATCTAGTTATTTTAAATGTTGATAAAAGGCTTTTGGCCAGGGATTTGTATGTGTCAATCTGGAATTTGCTCTAGATTGGATTTTTTGGGGTTTGCCTAGTATTATTGTGGAAAATATAGCCTCCATATATATGTTTAACAACGAATTTCTAGAAACTGTAGCCAATCAGCTGGTTGCTGATGGCAAAGGTATTTTGGCTGCCGACGAGAGTCTTGGTACTATCGGTAAGCGTTTTGATATGATCAATATTGAGAACAATCACTCAAATCGTTTGGCCTATCGCAAGCTCTTGTTTGCGACTCAGGGCTTGGGTCAGTTTGTCTCGGGTGTTATTACTTTCGACGAAACTATTCGTGAACAAGATGCGTCTGGTCGTTTTTTGGTTCAGGACTTGCTCGATGCAGGTATGCTGGTTGGTATTAAGGTGGATCAGGGGGTGGAGCCTTTGGCTGAGGATTCCAAAGAAACTGTCATGAAATCTGTGCCAGATTTGGCTGAGAGTCTTAAGGAATACAAGCAAATTGGAGCTAGTTTCTCTAAATTCCGAGCTGTTGTTAGAATAGACAAATCTCAGGGGCAGCCGAGTGTCGAGGCGTATAAAAAAAATGCTCAAAGACTCGCAGAATTCGCTTTAGCATCCCAGCAAAATGAAATCGTCCCTATTGTTGAACCAGAGGTTTTGATGGATGGAGACCATGATTTGCAGACTTCGATGGAGGTTACTCGGCAATTCTTGTTGTATACATTCGATGCTCTTTCTGATTTGGGAGTGCATTTGCCAGGTATTTTGATCAAGACTAATTTTGTCCGCTGTGGAGCTGCCAATTCCGAATCTGAGTGCGCCAACCCGCATGATATTGCCAAGGCTACCCTTGAAGTTTTGTACGAAGTTTTCCCGAGAGAAATTCCAGGAGTGGTGTTTTTGAGTGGTGGTATGTCTGAATTGCAGGCGACTGGGGCCTTGAATGCAATTAATATCGAAGATTTACGTAAAAATACCAAGGTATCTTTTTCTTATGGGAGGGCTTTGCAGGCTTCTTGTTTGAAGGCTTGGCAGGGCAAACAAGAAAATACGGATGCAGCTCAAAAAGCCCTGTTTTATCGAGCTCAGCTCAATCATCTAGCTTGTTTGGGCAAATATGCTCCAGTTATGGAAGAGAACTTGTCGGCCTCTGACAATCTCTTCGAATCTGATTATCGATACTAGTAGACACCATTGTAAATAGTTTGCTGTCATTGAGTGAGCTGCCCCGCAGGGGCAGTTTTTTATTGTTCTTGGAGGTTTTCGAGAGTGTGTTTGAGACTTAAGAAAATTATCGGTCCGACAAACAGGCCAATATTTCCAAACAATGTAATTCCGGAGAAAATAGCTACAAATACCAGTGCTGGGTGTAATTGAATGCGGTCATCAATGAGTTTGCCTCGAATGTATGAATTAATTAGGACTTGATCCACTATCAAGAAATATGCCAAGAGTTGCAAAGTTGCTGCCGTGTCGAGTGCGATCAGACTAACTATCAGAGCAAGTAAATACCCGAGAAGTGAACCAATACTGGGTAAAATCGACAGTACTCCGACGCTCAAAGCCAAAATGGTTTTGGATGGCAAGCCAATCAAGGCAAAGCCGATATAACTTGTAATCAATCCCAAAGTCGCTGCTGAGAGGTTGCCCCAAAAAATATTGCGAATGCTGTTTGTGATACTCGGAAGTAACTTATTTTTGAGTTTGAGCGGAAGGGGAGTCAGATTGTGAATGCTGGATGCAAAACGATCTGCGTCTTTGATGAGGTAGAATAAAAAGTACCAAAAAATGATAAATTGCAGCCCAAATTGAGAAAGTTTCGTCGAAATACTGATAATAAAATTACTCGAATACACCCCAATCTGCGACACATTGGCTTTGATTTGATTGAGAATAGTTTCTATTTCGAGTGTGGTATTGAGAATCGGAATTTGGATTTGTTTGATTTGGCTCAAATTTTCGGTATTGGTGATCACATTCTGAAAGCTTTGGGCCTCGCCAATAATACTCACAGACAACCAAGTCGTTGGGATAACTATAGCTGCCGCCACAATAATCAATGTCAGCAAACTGGCACTCAGAGCACCTTGATTGGAATTATTTTTGTTTGAGCGTATGAAGGAAAATTTTTTGCTGAGCTTTCCGAGCCAAGTTTGCCTGCTATTGTGCATGCTGGCGACTTGTTTTTGGATTTTTTGCTTAAGTGAATATGTGCTTGTGGCAATAATTCCCGCAAAGGCAAAGCTAACTAAAAACCCAGCCGAAATCTTATAGCTTATCCAGCTAAGCAGAAGTAAAAAAATTATTAAAATGTAGTTTTTTTGCATGTATCTAGAGTTATTTTTTATATATTAACTGTTTTGTTGGTTGTGCGCTTGTTTTTCTGGATGTTTGCTTGACTTATTTAAATTTTACTTGTATAGTTTGGACTTGAATTTTTAAAATTTGGATTATGAAAAAAATCTTCTTCTCTTTGTTTGCCTTAATGTTAATAAATACAGGCTCTGTTTCTGCTGCTGTTCTTCCAGAGCATTGTGGTAGAGTTGGTCAGCCTGCATGTGTTGACGTCGATCCTGGTAATGGTAATGGCGGTGACGTCGATCCTGGTAATGGTAATGGCGGTGACGTCGATCCAGGTAACGGTAATGGCGGTGACGTCGATCCTGGTAATGGTAACGGTGACGGTGCTGACAATGGATTAGATTTAGATTCAGGCGATTCTGGAAGTGTATTAGCTCGTAATCAAATTACCGTAGATGCGTATGGGGGATTTTCAAATAGATATACTGGAAATACTTATAATTTTTTGAATAATTCTATTGCTGGAGTTTACACTCAGCAAGTTGCTCCAGTTAGCTCAAACAATGGGGTAAGAACTTATGTGCAAACTAAAAGAACTGATAAAGAGTCTTTTGATGCCTACAATTCATATTCACGGCATCACTATTACTATGTAAGACCGGCATATGTTTATCCAGTTTATAATAGAGTTGTTACCAGAACTTATGTGAGAACTTTTCCAAGAACTTTTCCAAGAACTTACCTTCGTCCTGTTTACAATTATTATTACTAGAATTTTAACTTTTTTGTTATGAGCTTTGAATTTATAAAATCATTTTCCTCTAGGGTTGAATCTCAAGATTCATCACTTTTAAATGGTCTTAGAAGCTCAATTGCTTCTCGTGCAGTTGCTACAATAATGTGTTTGCAAGTTATGGCTTGTAATCAGCCTAAGAGGAAAACAGTTGATTCAAATCAACCTTCTACTGTGGATATGAGCGTTTCTGCTCCTGAAGATATGAGTGTGGCACCAGTAGATATGGAAAATTTAGATAGAGATGATGATGATGATGTTGCTAATGAAGATGACAATTGCCCAGATACTGCTAATCTTGATCAAGCAGATCAAGATGAAGACGGTACTGGAGACCTTTGTGATAATGATATTGACGGTGATGGAGTCATAAATGATCTAGATAATTGTCCAAGTGATGCTAATGCAGACCAATTGAATAATGATGCAGATGCTCTTGGAGATGAGTGTGACGAAGATGATGATAACGACGGGACAACTGATGCGGATGATAACTGTCCACGAGTAGCTAATCCAAATCAAGAGGATTTGGATGTAGATCAAGTTGGCGATGCCTGTGATAATGATATAGACGGTGACGATGTGCTAAATGATTTTGATAACTGTCCTAGTGTTGAGAATACAGATCAGACTGACATAGATGGAGATGGTATTGGAGATGTGTGTGATTCCGATCTAGATGGTGATACAATTGCTAATGGGCAGGATAATTGTTCAGATATTCAAAATTTAGACCAAGTAGATCAAGATGGAGACGGTATTGGAGATGTCTGTGATCCAGATGTCGATGGTGATGGAGTCACAAATGATGATGATAATTGTCGTGAGGTAGCCAATGCAGACCAGTTGAATAATGATGGAGATGCTCTTGGAGATGAGTGTGACGATGATGATGATAACGACGGGACAACTGATGCGGATGATAACTGTCCACGAGTAGCTA
>CAYYFV010000045.1:0-7666 GCA_964471455.1 uncultured Candidatus Peribacteria bacterium
TAGATCTCGATGTGATAATGACTGAGGGTTTTGCGATAGATTCAGAAGATTCAGAAGACATGGGAGTAGAAATAGATGAAGAAGATATAGATTTAGAAGAAATGGTAGTAGAGGCAGGTGAAGGTGAAGAATATTGGATAGTTGATATGGATGAGGAAGATACGGACCTATCAGAGCTAGGTCAAGAATACGTAAATGAAGAAGTAGCAGAGCTAGGTCAAGAATACGTAAATGAAGAGGTATCAGCAGAAAACCCAGCTTCGGTAGAGATTACAGAGTATATCCAAAACAACCATCTAACTAACGCAATCTTGTCCAACTCTTCTATGACTCGTCAAGAGAGACTAAAGATGATCAGGTTTATTTGTCAGTCCATTGGTAGCTCAGCAGACTTTGAAGTAGTTGAAGACATGCAAGAAGAGTTAATTCCAGAATCAAGATCTAGGGAGGTTTCTATTTCAAAAAAGACACACAATCAAACAAAAATGATTGAAGATTTAAACGCTCCAGCCCAACCGGCGGTCCAAACCCCAGTCCGAGTAGTTGACATTGACGCAGATGATGAATTCTAAACCAAACAAACCAAAGTTAGAGATATTACACCCTAGCCAAGATCTATACCCAGATCTTGGCGCTTTCGCTCTCGACCATCTAGAGTTCGATGAAGTAGTTACAGCATCTTTTCAGATGGCTTATTTCGAAAAAACCAAAGACAGGGAGCTACACTCCGAATCCAAAGGGATTAATTTTGATTGGATATTTGATGCAATTGAACCATTGTTGGGTCTATATATTTACTCAGTTGCTTCTAAAGATAGCAAAGAACAACTAAAGCAAAATATTCCCTTTAATCAAATTCATGAATTAGCTGAGATTTGTGGAGACATCAGAGCCCAGTTTGAAAACACAAATACCGGACAGCGGTTCTGGAACAATCAACTACTTGCTTCAATTCAAGAATACCAGACGCTGGTTTCAGCAAAATATAGGAAATTTTTAAGTGGATCCAGCAACCCATATCTTAAAACATTCAAAAAGAGGATAATCAGTTCAATTTCAGCCAAAACTGCCACAAGGTTTCGGGAGCTTTTTGAGAGGAAGGAAGCAAGATCGCCGGAAACTTTTCAAGGGCCTCTTGAAGGATTCAATCTACACCATCAAGTAGTTTCTGATTCCCTAAGCAAAGGGGACCTAGATCAAAATCAAGAGCGTATTTTACAATCGGTCAGAATGCTCAAGGTATTAAAGTTTATACATCCAGACTTAGAAACTTTTGCTGCACTTTTTAATCGTATTCAAACAGATTTTACGCCCGTACATTTACAAGAATTTCAAGGTAATTATAAGCTAACACCTTTCTCCCTACGCACCGATCATCCCGAACATGCATTGGATCAATTAGTTCAGTTCATCCTTTTTACAAGACCAAATTCACAGCTAATAACGACCCAACCATTTACACTTGGTTCTTTGGAGCTCAACCCTACTACAATTCTTGAGGATATGTTGTATATCACTGAAAGTAGTGTGGCTAAACAACTTAGAGCCTTTGACTATCTGACGCAAACGGTCACAGAGCTAGCACAAAGTCAAGAAGCACCTGTGCTAACAAATGGAGACAGACGCTATACAGACTTCCCATTCACACAATATCACAGCCATATATTTGAAGAAACAGAAGAAGCAGACCCAGCCGAACCCATAGAACCAACCAAACCACCTGAAGAAATAACTGTCAGCTCTACTCTAGATAGTTTTTTGGATACAGTGATTACCCAGCAATTAAGTTATCATGGGTTGGAGTTACACCCGGTGACAGAACATTACTTTAGAGCTTACGCCAAGTATCAAGTTCTCAAGTTACATACAGCTTTTGAGTCCAATCCAACTTCAAGTAGCTCAATGTTTATTTTCACCTCAGAACAAGATAGTTTTGTAGATGCTATAGATTCAGGAGCCTTTGACCTGGCAAAATTAGCTCAACTTAAATCAGACTCTAATCGCAAGCCCATGTTTGCTGCATTCTTGAGTGAAACTTTTAAAAAAAATCTCACTGTCAAGAATAGAAATACTATGATTTGTCCAGCTGCACACGAATATCTTGCACTTTTTGACGAAAACAGGAGGCACTCAGTAATAGAACAGTTTGATTCTATATTAGATACCAATCTATCTATGAAAGATACATACATAGATCTTGTCAATAGACTCGACCAAGTCTTTGATGTAGATACAATTCTTCGAGATATTTTGACACATTTCAATGTGCATCAAGACGGAGAAACCATCGCCGGTGCCTTATTATTTCTCGCAAATTTATCTAACGAACAGTTAATAGATTTCTTTAACTTAGATCCAGCAGGCACGCTAGACACTTTAAAAAAACTCATAGATTCAATGCTGGAAGTACCGGAGCTTGCAAAGTTTGATGACATAGCAATGATAATTGAGCTGTTAAATGTTGCTTATAATCAAGGGCAGATTACAGAGGGTCAAAGAACTCAATTAATTGAAAAAACTAAGCAAAACGCGGGAGAAGATCCCCGTACAGAAAGATCAGAAATTGAGTTTGCGATCAAGCCAAAAAATCTTCAGGAACTAATTAACACAATCAAATTAAACACCTTTTATTACAACTTGATTCAGGCCAGCAAGTCTAGACAGATTACATTAGAACATGTACAGGCAGTTGCTTACATGATCTCGGATTTAGATCAATCGGATCTCATTGAGCAATTATTCAAGTATTTACTAAATAGTAAGAGTCTTTCAAGTTTCTTGACTATTTTATATCAAATGACTGATGATCAAGCTTGTCAAAATCTATGCCGGAATTTCCTAGAGATAATTTTTCGAAGAATAGAGGCCAATAAAGACATGCTAAATCTCATCTCGCGATTAGATTCAGAGCTAATCAAGTCTTTGTATGGAGTAGATAACAATCTTCCAGCTCAGTACCAAGAATGGGTTCAAGAATACTTACACGCATTAGATAACAAAGGTCTAGATTGCTTATCTGGTCTCAAGAGTCTACTCCCAAAACTTACTTCCAAAGTCAAGCATAGCTCATACAACCAAGCACTCAAATCACTATTGATTTAGATTTTTACTGACAATTATTGTAGTGGGGTTTGGCCTTTTATATGAAAGAACTCTTGCAATAAGATGATATCATGTTAAAATTTGCAAAAAAACAGGCACCTAAATGTCATTAAATTCACAAAAAATAACACACAAACGCATGTCATTAAAGTACACACATTTAATCAGATTTAATGGAACTCCTGCAGGTCACACAGGTTTATTAGCCCGATACAACGCAGAAGGGGCCCAGCAAGAGTTGAAGAACAGTCTGCTTGCCGAAGCCGACAAAAATCTATCCCTTGTGACAGATGGCACAGGTATTGAGCTCAAACCGGAGGACTTACTTGATCCTAGGCGCAGATTAGAATTCGCCACAGCAATTCAAAGAAAATCAAGTGCCAAGGTGGGCGAAGATAGTTTGGACAGTCAAGCAATTAGTTTTGCAATTCAATCTCTAGCTCATACTGCAATCATAAACAATCAGCTAGCATACGATCCCAAGATCGATGATATTTGCGTGTTTTCTGCACTTTCGTCATCAATTGTCAGGGGGGCATCCGAAGGTGGGGATTCCAAAGTATTGATTAGTGATATTCTACATGAGTTACTCCAAGAAGCTGGAGATCATGATTTGGAGACGGTATTGAATCAGGTTAAAACGCTTCGCCGATCGGGCCAGTCAGGTGAGTTGCTTCACGGGGCTTTATCAGAAGATATTCTAGCTTTTTTAGCTAACAAATTTCTCAAGTATGAACACCACGAGATACCGGATGTCAGAAGTCATAGAAAGTATGAATATACTCAGTACAAAATAATTGGAGGTCTCTCGATCCCGGAAATCGGGGGGGGCATCGCTAACAAAGATGCAAATGGAATTGGTCGAATAATTAGAGATAGTGTTTTACTTTCAAGCGTGATCGCCAATGGCGAACTTCCAGGCAAGAATCTTTCTGTCGAGAACCTTTCTATTATACGAAGTATTTGTAAATTACTCGGAGGAGATCCGCCAAGTTTTCAGGCAATCGATAAGATCAAGTTGCAACTTTTCCCAGGTACTAGCGTTTTATCACAGGTTAAAGAGATCAAAGCTTCCACTTACAATGTTATCACTGATGAAGGTGAAGATAGCAACACAGAGCACGGTGAAGATAGCAACACAGAGCACAATGCGCTGAGACCATTTGAAGACATGGGAATAGGTACTGAAGAACTAGACGAAGATGAGGACTTTTAATATGGAAAGCATTACTGACAAACTAGACGAAAACAAACCCGGGGGCCCTGAAAGAATTCCAGGGGGGTTTTCTTATCATGAATTAGGAAGGTATGTATTGGATCAAGAATTTATTTCCGAGACATATTTCAAGCAAGTATGTCAAAACTTGCATATTACTTTTGAGGTCGCATTCTTAGAGACTGATGTGGACACAGAGATCTCAAGCTCTAGGCATTTAATTAATCAAGAGCTAGTTAGAAAAAACATTTGTACATTAATTGGACTGCAGGTTTTTAGCTCATGCCCTAAACATGTACGTAAACAATTACAGGAGGGAACAAATTTTGAACTTGTATCGGAGATAAGAAGTTTGATTATAGAATTTTTTCAGAAATTTACCGCAACACAAACAGCAATTGATTCCTGGATAGGGGTGTCAGAATCTACTGATTCATCAACATCCTCAGGAAAGGCATCTGCATTATCTCCAACTCCATCGTTATTAGAATCTGTTAAAACATTCAAAGCTCTCTCTCGTCGGGTTCGAGCTAGCTTTATATCAGAGACACATCCACTTACTGCTGATTTTTCTCGGGCTCTAGCTGAATACCTATCAGACAGGCCTATCGAAAAATTTGCAGATATGTTCCGTGCTGCCAGCAAAGCTGATTTTTCTCGGGCTCTAGCCGAACACCTGTCAGACGGGCCCATCGACAAATTTGCAGATATCTGCCGTGCTGCCATCAAAAATGTATTAAATTTGGACCCAATAAATTCTTCAGAGCTACTCCAGCTTGAACCACAGACTCACGCCCCGCTCGTAGAAGAGATCAATACTTTTAACACGGATTCAACTGCAGACCATATTGTTCGAGAGCTCAAATCCATCAAGCTACTCAAGTCCATTCGGCCCTCTCTCAATCAGCTAGGGGAGCTGCTTGAGAGTATCACGGCAACTTTTAAAATCATGGAGTTAAGACAAAGTTTGGGGGTCTTTTACTTTCACGAATTGAATAGCCCAGCGGCAAAAGATGTATCGATGTTTATGCGTGCCCAAATGCTTATACATTTTATTCTTTTCGCAGATACAAAGCCTTGGGTAGCGAAACATGAGTTAACGCATAGACACATTATCATCACACCATTCAAGCTCGCAGGCCATGATTTTGATGAAGATAGGCAAATCAAGCTTTCGAATGGATCAATCTTTATTACTCAAAGTCATTCTTACGATCAAGTCTCTAGACTCAGGGATCTTCTCTCGCAAGTTGATGAGTGGCAAGAAAATCAAAGACAAAAATCACAAAAAAAATCTATAAGGTATTCAAATCATCTTTACAAATTCGCCTACAAGGTTGATTTCGAGATAGAAGAGCAACTAGACGATGATACCCTAGTAGTATCTTTTGATGAAACCTGTCCATCGAGGCTGACAAGTAACCTAAACACCTTTATAGGCTTCAGACTTGCGCGGCATGGCTTGGAGCTAGATCCCATAAGTAGACATTATTTTAACGACCTAGCGCGCAGTTACATACTAAATTTGTACGAGGTGTTTTATGGTAGCAAAACTGTTCAAGATCCATTCCCATTTTTCTTGACCACCGAAGATAAATTTTTTCAAGAACTTGATTCGCAGAATATTGAACTTGAATTATTAAGTAGGCTTAGAGTAGATCCAGCTCAGCTACCGCTCTTTGGTCAAGCTATGATATCAGAACTTAAATCCAAACTTATTCTCAATCACCAAGCAGATTTCTTTCTTCTGAGTCCATCTGATCAGTACCTTGGATTGATTACCTGCAACACAGTGGAGTCAGCATTAAGGTACTTCAGCAATAGAGGGCGCCACTTTGCTGTTAGTGATGATTTTATATACGTAAACATGCTCACGGACCTAGATCAATCACTGAACATTACTCAGGCTTTGGATCGTCTTTGCCGTGATTTTGTATTGGAGCAGCAAACAGATAGAATGATTAGGCATGTATACAAGCTATCACAGCTTACAGAGTCACAGCTGAAATACATTTTTCAACAAGCACCAGTTCAGATACTTGATACTATAGCTAGATACTTACGGCAACTGTTCTTTAGCCAGAAGACAGCTAAAGTAGAAGTCTTCAAGATGTTCTATCAAATGGCCCTTGAGCAATCTACGATTACAGAGGAGCGATATAATCTATACAACAAAGGCCTGAAAGAGTTTTTGGGAACAGAGCAGGTTGTCGTGGTGCCACCGGCAGTCGAGTTCAATGAGCAGAATCTTGGACAGTTTGCCGAGCAAGTTAAGTCCCATATTCTATACGCAAGCATTCTTCAGATTGCAGACCCAGGCAGCAGTGAGGTCACCGCTAAGCAGGTAGGTCAGCTTGCAAATATAATTGTTCAACAAACTGATACATCATTATGTGATCAAATCTTCGATCATCTCCTCCAACACAACAGTCTGCAAATAGTATTTACGCATTTGCATGATGCATATGCTATAAGGCCGGAGGAAAGGCGTCAGGTGGCTGAGCACTTCATACGACGCATTTTTGAAAAATTCGAGGTCTTAAAAATTGAATATGGTTTAGCACGTCTTGTCAGAAAGCTTCCATTGGACTTGATAAAATCTATGTATGGATTGGGTAGCAACTTACCTAGTGATTTATCAGAAATTGTTTCAGATTCTCTAGAACAGATGAGAACACTCAACCCAGATACGACACAACGGGATCTGGATCACATATTGCAACTGCTCACAAAAGATATTACTCGCCAGTCAGGTATGCAAGTATTAAAAACAATACTTTAGCAAGATCTTTGGGCCCTCAAAAATAGGCGGTGTCATGGTATAGTCAGTAAGTAGACTTTTTATTTTATTTTTGGGAAAAAGCCATTACAATGATAGGGAATATAATTTCTGCAATGCAAACTCAGATCCTTGACGGCAACACTCTTGCCAAGACATATCTCCAACACTATGAAAAAGAACTTGCCAAGCTCAATCAAAACGCAATCAAGCCTCATTTAACAATGGTTTTAGTGGGGGACAATCCCGCCAGTCAATCATATATTCGAAAGAAGCAAGAGTCTTGCCAAAAAGTCGGGCTTGAGACAGAAGTCATCATCCTACCCACAAACACCACTCAAGATCAACTATCAAGGGTAATTAACAAGCTTTCAAGTAATCCTTTGGTCCATGGTATCTTGGTCCAATTACCATTGCCCGAACAGCTGAGCGTGCCATATGTGCTCAAATTTTTGAGTCCTCGCAAAGACGTAGATGGTTTCCATGCATATAATACAGGCAAGTTATTTCGTAGCGCAAAATATGAAAAGCTTGCGCCATGCACACCCAAGGGTGTTATTCGTATTTTG
>CAYYFV010000046.1:0-7555 GCA_964471455.1 uncultured Candidatus Peribacteria bacterium
TTTGAAGAAATGCAAAGTCAAGTTCCAGATGGTTATCTGTTGCAAGAGGATGGGACTTTGATTGAGTATGTAGGGTAATAGTTTTTAAGGGTTTTACCGTTGTTGAAAGAGTGTTGTTTTCGTGTTATAATATACTGATTGTAATTTGTATTTATGTCACGAAAGATTCCTAAGTATTTAAAAAAATTATCAAAGAAGCACTTTGCTGTTGAAAGAGATGAAGTTGCTAGTGAGCTTGCTGACATCAGAAAAAGATATTTTGAGCAGGTTGGGGTGGTTATGTCTGATATAGAAAAAGGTTCTAAGTTAGAGCAATTGGAGAGGTCTAAATTGGAAGCTTTGAAATTGGAGTTGGCAAATTTACGTATGGAATTGGAGAGAATTGAAGCAACTTTTTTGGGTAGATTTTTAAATTTATTGAAAGTAAGGAATTTGGAATCTCAGTTGCAGATTGGATCTAAAACAAAAGATGAATTGATAAAAGGTATTCAAGAGATTGTATCGAAGAATAATAGTCATGGGAAAACATTAGAAAAAATAAAGTCCGCTGGATATAGATCTCAAATGCAACAAAAATTAGAAGAGTTTTATGAGTCTGTGAGTGGACAATGGAAATCTAGAGATTTTTCTGAAGATGAAATAGACACTTATTTTCGTGAAGACGTATTGTCTAAGATGGATTTGGATGAATATATTGCTTACTTACAAAGGGTCCCTTCGCATATGGTTACTCATGTTTCGCGGTTTGGAATTCGTGATCATGTAGGGCATTTTTATCATACAAAAGGTGAAGGGGACTATTTTGATAGTTTTACACGGATGTTGGAATCTCAAAGATTATATTCTCCACTAGGTGTACATTTGGCTGAGGAGAATAAAAAAGAGGCTATTAAAAAATTTTTAGATTTAGATCGCTTCCAGACTCGAGAGGAATTTGAACATTCTTGTCGCGCTTTGTTAAATACTAATGATGACGGTCCTGGAAGTTTTGCTGATCGTGCTGCAATACATTTTGTAACTGATTATGTTGGTAATATGTTTTATGGGTCAGAAAAACGTAATGAAGTTTTTGTTGTGTTTCCTTCGATATTAATTGCAAATGAGTATAAGTACTCTGGACAGTTGAATAGTGCGGGTGGGGGATATTGGAATGATCAGTGGGTTTGGCAAAAAGAAATGCAGGGAATGGATTTGAATGCTGGTATTGTGTTTTTGCCTGGAAATGCCAAAGTATCTAAAGAATCAGGATCTAGATATGTTTTAACAGAAGATAAGAAACCAGTTTTTAATGAAGCTTTGCGAGATCAATTGGTTGAATTGTTTTTGAATGAAGAATTTCGAAATAAATTCATTAAATATTACGATAAGTTTCAAAACTTGGGATGGCGTGAAAATTATTTAAAACCTGAAATAATTGATGAGTTTCTTGTTTTGATGAATGAAAATGGTGTGATTGCAGATAATTTAGATTTGTTTATTAGTTTGGGAAATAAAGTTAAATTTGTGGATTGGAGTGTTGAAGGTGAGATTGATAAATTTATTGTCAATCTTATGCGTGATGCTGGTTTGTATTTTGAAACAGTTAGTGAGACAGTGTCTAGTCGAGAATTTTGGGAAGGTTATTTTGAGAAACATCCTGAATCTCGTCCAAGTAAAATTGTTTATTACGATGTCTCTTTGAGTCCTTCGGATGCACTGTATTCATGGAAAGAAAGATTTGGATTGACTAAGACTCATAAGTCAGGGGACTTGGGTAAGCCAGAGTCTTTAGTTGGGCGTTCTTCTAAATATGCAAATGAAGGTGGGGCGGCTTTTCGTGAGCTAGTTCGTGAAATAGCAGATGAGCATTTTGGGTCATAGTTGAAATTGAGTTAAAAACTGGACAGGTAAGCTAAATATGATATGTTGTATGTACAACAAAATTTTAAAAGTGTATGACAACAAGCAAAGCAGTTAGAGAAATAGTGGCAAATGATTATGTGTTAAGTTTTGGTTTGCAAAACAGGATACTTAATTTAACACAAGTGGCGAGATTGATGCGACCATCTGTATATAGTGTTTTGGGTAGGGATGTGTCTATTGATTCTATTGTCATGGCTTTAAGTCGCATGCAAGATGATATGGTTGAGTTTGCTGTACCGAATAAGTTGAAGATTGATCAGTTTGTGATTAAAAAAGATTTGGCTTTGATTTCTTTACAAAAATCTAAGAAGAATTTGCAAAAGATTTTGAAGTTAAAGTTATATGCGTTGCAGAACGATAAATTTTATTCGGTTTCGGAATCTATGAATGAAATTTCTTTGATGGTTCATGAATCACTCGTAGATTTATTTGAATCTTATAATTTAGATGCTGTGAATTTTGTGCAGAAGAATATTGCTGCACTTATGATTAAAATTCCTAAGGAGTATTTGGAATTAACTGGTATGTTTCAGTACTTTGTTCAAAGATTGACTTTGCATAGTGTTAATATACTAGAAATTTCTTCTACTTATACTGAATTAATATTTTATGTACACGAAGAGGGAGTCTCGGATTTAGTTAATTTATTTTGATTTTGTTGTGAATACAACAAAGTTAAGGGTTTTTGTTGTTTGATAAACAAACTTTGTGTTGTTTATTTTGTTACTGTAGAGTCTTGGTGAATTTAAATTATATTAATGTTTTGGAATAACTTTCCACATGAACGAAGAAATAATCTCGCTAGAAAATTATCATTAGAGTTATATCCTTTGACTGATAATCAAAGGGAGGAGCTTATATTGATTTGTAATATGATTGGTATAGACTCTCCTCGTGATCTTGATTCTATTAGAGTGTTGCAAGCTCCAGTTGATGATGATGTTTTGAGCTTGTTGGATATGGAGCTTAATGATTATTATATTCAATTTGCTACTGAATATGATGCCCTTGTAAGGGATATTGAAATTGGTTCGAGTGATTTAGAATTTGTAGATTTATTGGAGTCTGATAATATAGAGCTGGTTGATAGAGGGGATACTTTTAAGAAGAGTTTTAAGGTTCGGAATGGTTTTGCAGCTAGATTTTATGCTTTTTGTGCATCTTGCAAAAGACTTAATTTGGGAGTTCGGGTATTGGATGCATTTAGATCTTTTGAAGTGCAAAAATCAAAGTTTGAGAATACTCTTGGTAGACTTGCTATAAGGTTTCCTGATATGTCTGATGAAGACCGGGTTGAGATGGCTGCAGTTAATACTGCCTGTTCTCCTTGGATTGCTGCACATATGAGTGGGGCGGCTATTGATTTGTATTTGTTTGATTTAGATTCGAATAAGAATTTGGATATGGGTAATGAGTATAGATCTCTTTCTTGTATTACAAATATGAATTTTCCTTTTTTATCTTTTGAGCAGTTTAAGAATAGATTTATATTTCAAATGTTAAGTGATAAACATGGATTTGCTGTTTATCATGCTGAGAATTGGCATGTGAGTTATGGGGATTTGATATGGGCTAAAGAATTTGGTAAATGTAAGTCTTTATATGAGCCTGTAAGATCTATAGATTCTGTTGTTAAGTCTTTGGATCGAGATGATTTTTATACAAATTTTAATGAAATATTATGTTAAGTAGAATTCAAGTTAAAGAGTATGGAAGTGCTTGTGATTATGATGCTGAAATTGTAGAGTTAGGCTTGAAAGATTTTTCCGCTGTTCAAAATTTGAGAGATGAAATAGTACATGAGTTGGGAGTTCAGGAATTAAGTCACTTGTTGGCTGATATTCCAGATGAAGACTTGCGAACTTGGTTGTCTGCACCTCATCATTCATTGGGAGTTCGGCTGGTAGACTCTCAAAGATTAATTGCTTATTCAGTTGCTTTTTATCCCGATTTGGATGATGTTGATAATTTGGGAATTGGTTATGTGCCAGAGTCTGCACTATCACAAGTAATGCATAAGGAAGTGACTTTTGTTTCTAGTGATTTTCGTGGAAATCACCTTCAGAGAATGCTTTCTCAAAAGTTGTTATCTCTAGCATTCAATAATGGAGCAATATGGGCATTTTCTACTACCTCTCCATCCAATAGTTTTAGTACTGCTAATATGGTTAAGATTGGACTTAAGGTAGTTGATACAGTGACTAAATATGGTGGTTTGGAGAGGCACGTTCACAAGGGTGATTTAAGGGAAATAATTCAAAAATGGTAATTTAATTTAATTTTATGGAAACTTTATTAAACACTGAGTTTTGGAATGCAGCTGGAAACAATGTTTTGGTTGCAGAGTTAGAAGGTGGTTTGGCACTTGAGCAAAATTTAACTCAAGAATTCAGGAAGCAAGTAGCGACTTTGTTATCTGAATCTTCTGCAGATACTATGATGTTACGAGGTAGATTGCTAGCAGAAGGAACTGTGGTAAGAGTTTTGGAAGCTGATCTGTCCGAAAGTAATATGTGTGGTAATGGGATCAGGGCTTTGCATGCTTCTACTAGGCAATCTAAGGGGGTTTATATAACTCGTGCTGGGCATATTTTTTGTGAGACTTTAGAAAATGGGAAGGTGAGAGTCAATATGGGCCTTTCTAATTATCATGGGCGATTAAATCATGTGGGATTAGATGTTGAGCTTTTGGATGTTGGTGAGCCGCATGCAGTCTTTGTTGTTGGAAATATAGAAGAAGCTGATGATATTTTTAATAGATTTGGTATGAAGTTTGTGAATTCACCGGTGTCTGTGATTGACTCTACTGTCAATCTGAATGTTGTAGAAATTAATTCTAGACAAGAAATTACATTGCGGACATTTGAAAGAGGGGTCAATCGTGAAACCGATGCTTGTGGAACTGGAGCAACTTGTGCCTTTTCTTATTTATTGGCGCAGAATTTGCTTGATGATTCATGTAGAGTGAATGTAAATGGGGGTGTTTTAAATTTGGAAAAAATTAATGAAAAGTTTTATAAAACTGGGCCTGCGGAATTGGTTAGATAAATTGGAGTTTGTATTTGGTGTGAGTGGGGCGGAGAATGCTTCTGAGTTTGGGATTTTTTGTTTCTTTAAAAGATAGTTTGCTTTGTCAGAATTTAGCTTGAGATTTAGGTAGAAATATATTAAATTTTTATCAATTTAAGTGAGTTTTATGTTTGCAGATTTTAGAATCTACAGAGAGCGAAAAGAGTTTCGTTCTGGTTTTTTTGATGTTTATCAAAGATATGGTGGCATGAGTGAGAGGATTTATAGGAAGGAGGGATTGTTGCCTCTGGTAGAGAGTCTAATTTCGCAATTTCAATCACAAATAAAACCTTTGATAGAGTTGAGTCCTAATACCAATGGATCTCAGCTCTTTTTTTTGGATCAGACACCGAGTAGTCAGAATTTTGAGAGTTTTTTGCGGCAGGGATATGAAAGCTCTTATGGTGCCATTGATTGTCGGAATTTTTTGGTCGATGTTGTTTTGGATTTGATGTTTGAGACTTGTTCGAGTTTTGGTTTGTTGGAGATCCAGCAGTTGTTTGGATATGTGGTGTCTACCCAGATGGTGATGGATGTGGTTGGAAGTTTGAAGGTGCTTGATTATATTAATAATTTGTATTTGGCTGAGAGTTTGTCTGTAGAGGACCAGCAAAGATTGAGTTTGATTCAGAATGCGGGGACCATTGTTGATCAGAGAGTGGAGGGGGTTGGTTTGAATGCTAAGGTTTTTGGGTTTGTTGGGGAGCGGTTTTTTTCTTATCAGTTTGGATCTAGGCCAGCGACGGTTGATAATTTTTTAGAATATCTTAGTAGGACTTGAGGAGGACTGGTTCGATTTCTGTGGTAGTGATGTGTTTGGGTTTTTGAGATGTGAGTTTTATAAACTCTTCTGTGACGTAGAGTTTGGTGTTTGGAATTTCTGTAAGAGTTGATTGTTCTTGAAGGTAGCCTTGAAAATACTCTGTTGCTAATTCTGTTTCATGGTGGGTTTGTTTTCTGAGGGTGTTTGGTTGTGGATAGTGGTGGGCAAGGTGAGTGGCTAGGCTTTCTTTGAAGATTTGTGGGCTAATATGTTTTTGTGTTTTTGGAATGTATTGGCCAGCTGTATATATAGCCGCTAGGTAGTCGTTGAGCATAAGGTTGTTAAATTCGAATGCTGTGGCATATAAAAAGGCTTGTTGAAGGTGTTCTGGTATTTGGAATGGATTGTGAGTAGCCAAGTCTTTGTGTCTTAAGACTTGTATAGCTTGAGAGATATGTGTCAGTGCTATGTTGTGATGGAGTCTGATGTTGAGTGTGTTGTTTTGACGATCAAAATAGGTACGATGGTGTGCTATATGTGTGGAGAAGTCGGGATGGTCTGTGATTCGTTTTGCATATATAGTAGGTAGGTCTGAGATAGAATGAGCATAACTATCGTGAATTTGCTGTAGATATGGTATAAGATGTGGCGCTAGTTCTGGTTTGTGTTGAGTCTCTATGTTGGTGATAACTTCTTGAATTCTGTTAAGAAAGGTAGCTGATAATGTTAGGGGAAACTCTGGGTTTGCTGTACTTGGGTTTGCTATGTCTGGGGTTGTTATACTTGGGTTTGCTGTGCTGTGGATTTGGGCATTTATTTGTTTGGCTATGTGATTTGCAGTGAAGAGAGAGGCAAGTGTAATTGCCGCGATTGAGAAGAGGTTTTTATGATTTATTTCATTTTTTGTAAACGGTTTTTCTGGCATGGTGATAGGTTATTTTGTTTTGAAAATACTTTTGTTATCAAAACATTTGAGATGGGTTTTGGCAAATTTTTATGCTTTGCAGATTATAAAAATCTTTTGCAAATCTTGGTTTGTTTGAGAGGTGCTGATGTGTGGGGATTTGAAAAACCACCTTTTGATAAGGTGGCTTTAGTTTTCGGGAGATTTATTTGGAATTCTATTGTTATTAACAATGTTACCAAGTATATTTGTGAGTTATTTACTATTTCCAAGTTATTCCAACGAAGTTTCTGTTGTTGTAACCTTGTTCAATTTCTGTGCTTCGTTTTGTACGTTGGCCACAAAAGTAGGTGTTGTGATTGCAGCTTGTACAAATTGAATCAACTTCGATGTGTTGTAATCCATGTTGAGTTGCAGCTGAGATTGCTATTTTATCTAAATGAATTGCATTGCCTCCTGCTCTTGGACCTTTTTCTATAATTCCTACTACATCCGAACCATAGAGTTCTTGCATTTTGTTAAGTTTGACTTGGTTTTTTGCTTGATATTCTGGGTTGTCTGTTTTCCATCCAAGGCAGCATCCTAGGGCACCAGTTGTTATGTGCATTAGAATATTTTTTGCTTCGACTCCATTATTTTTGAATTTAGCTACTATGTGATGAAGTATATTGTCATAATTGCTTGGGTCGAGTAGAGATGAAATTGGGGCATGGCTAGCAGCAACATATTGTGTGCCGTCATTGTTTGTTCCTTCCAAACTCCATACGTGAGTACCTGCAGTCATAAAACCTACTCCAACGCGATTTCGTTCTGCAAATGATTTTTTCATAAAGACTGCATCTGAGCTTGTTTGTGTTGTGAAAACTTTGTTAATACTTGTTTTTTTTAGATTTTGTTGTGCCAGATTTTGCTTTTCT
>CAYYFV010000047.1:0-7542 GCA_964471455.1 uncultured Candidatus Peribacteria bacterium
ATTTTAGAACGGATTCTTTTATGCCTTTGTTTTCTTAACACTTGGTTAACCATTGTTCTATATTATTAATTTGATTATTTAGCGGCTGCTGTTTTACCTGCCTTACGACGTACGTGTTCACCAACGTATCTGATACCTTTACCTTTATATGGTTCTGGTTTTTTGAGGCTTCTGATGTCTGAGGCCACTTGACCAAGGAGTTGTTTATCATGGCTTTCTAGAGTGATGATATTTGTTTTACCTTGTTCAATTGTGATTTTGACATCAGCTGGTACAGCAAAATTTATTGGATGAGAGAATCCTAGTTGGAATTCTAGGTTGCTTCCTTTTTGAGCTACTCTGTAACCGACACCAATAATTTCTAATTGTTTTTTGTAACCGTTGGTTACACCTTCTACCATGTTATAGACCAATGATCGGTAGAGACCATGCAATGATCGAGAAAACTTAGTTTCGTCAATTGGAGTGACTGTAATTGTGTTTTCTTCCATTGTCACATTCACATTTGGGTGTAGAGCTTGCGTTAAGGTGCCTTTGGGACCTTTGACAGTGATTAGACTGTCTGCAATTGTAATTTCTACATTTGATGGAACGTTGATCGGTAATTTTCCAATTCTAGACATTTTTTTAGATTTAATATTGAATATTAGTATACTCGGCAGATGATTTCTCCACCTAGTTTAGCTTTGTATGCCTTGTATTGAGGCATGAGACCTTCTGATGTCGAAATTATATCGAATCCAAGTCCGCTTTTGACTGGCTTGAGATCTGTGTATTTTTTGTAGATTCTTTGACCAGGTCGGCTAACTCTTTTGAGAGTTAGGTTGAAACCCTTTTCGAGGTCTAGAGTGACCACAAGATTTGGCTTGTCGTCATTTGTTTTTTGAACTTTTTTGATACATTTTTGGCTAACTAGGATGTCGCAGATTTCGTGCTTGATTCGAGAGTAGGGAAGAGTCACTACTTCTTTGTGAGCTTTTTCTGCGTTTCTAATTCTAGTTAACAAATCTGCAATTGGATCTGTATTCATTGTAATATAGTGTTAATTTTACCAAGAGGACTTTTTGATTCCCGGAATGCGTCCTTTTGAAGCTAGTTCACGGAAGCAGATTCTGCATAGATCAAATTGTCTCATATATGCATGTACACGACCACATTGTCCACATCTATTGACCAATCGAGTCGGTTTGTCTGGGGTTTTACCAGATCGTTTCGCTTTTAGAATTCTTTCTTTATTGCGAGCGTGTTTAACAATTAATGCTGTTCTTGCCATAATAAATAATTAATTTTTTTCTTTAAATGGAAAGTTGTATTTCTTCAAGAGAGCATACCCTTCATCATTGTTGTGTGCTGATGTTTGGATAATGACCTGCAAACCATGAATTTCGACGATGTCGTCTAATTTGATTTCCGGAAATACTGTGTGCTCTTTGATACCAACTGTGAGGTTACCACGTTCATCAAAACTTTTTTTGGAGAATCCTCGAAAGTCTCGGATACGTGGGAATACGACATTTACTAAGTTATTTAGAAAGTCGTTGGCTTTTTTGCCTCGTAGAGTAACGGATACTCCAACCGGCATGTCTTCTCTAAGTTTGAAGTTAGAGATGGATTTTTTTGCTTTATTGATTACGGCTTTCTGACCAGCTATTAAAGTTAAGTTTTCTTGTACTTGTCCGACAAGTTTCTTGTCTTTTTGTGCAAGAGTACCAACACCGGCAGCTACAATGACTTTTTCAAGTTTTGGAACTTGGTGTGGGTTTTTTAAACCTAATTCTGATAGCAGTTCAGCTTTTATTTGAGCCTGAGTAATGTTTTCAATCATAGTGCTTATTCAATTACTTCATTAGATTTTTTTGCGACGCGTACTTTTTTACCATCTTTTTTGATAGTATATCCGATACGAGTTGCTTGTTTAGTTTTTGGGTCGATTAATGCAACGTTTGATACATCAATCTTGCATTCGATTTTGTGCATAGAACCTGGACCTTGTAGAGATTTCTTACGAAATTTTGTCTTGTCGTTGACGCCTTTGACGATAAGTTTAGATTCTTTGGCAAAGGTTTTTAGGACCTCCGAAGTCGTACCTTTGTCTTTTCCGGTTGTGATAATTACTTTATCTCCTTTTTTGATTTTCATAATTATAGTACGTCAGGTGCTAATGAAATAATTTTTTGATAGCCTAGCTCACGTAGTTCACGAGCTACAGGTCCGAATACACGAGTACCTTTTGGCATCTTTTCTTTACTGATGATAACTACAGCGTTATCGTCGAAGCGAACGTATGTGCCATCTTTTCTTCTGATTTCTTTTCTAGTTCTAACTACAACAGCACGTTCCACTTTTTTCTTTTTGACAGTCCCAGAGGGTGCAGCGTCTTTAACTGTGACAACGATTATGTCTCCAACCTTAGCATATCTTTTTTTAGATCCGCCGAGGACTTTGATACACATAACACGTTTTGCGCCAGTATTGTCTGCTACCTTGAGCATCGTTTGCATTTGAATCATTGTGGCAAATAGTTATTTAAAATTTATTTAGGTTCTACGACCGTCCATCTTTTGAGTTTGGAAATCGGTTTTGTTTCGTAGATTGTGACCTGGTCACCAGCTTTGTATTGAGACTCTGGATCATGAGCGTGGAAGTTTTTAACTACTTCGTATGCTTTGTGATATTTAGGGTGAAGCACCTTACGGGTGACTTTCACTTTTAGAGTTTTGTCCTTTGCTGTGACTACGATTCCTTTTTTAGTTCTCATTTTCTTCTGGATTTAGAGATTGTTCTGTAAGAATTGTATTGATAACTGCAACTTGTTTGCGAGCCAGTTTGTAATTCTTTTGATCTTTTGAATGTCCAGCACGTAACTCTGATTTAAGTTTGCTTGCATAAGCGGTTAGCTTTTGGAGAGTTTGATTTAACTCTTTGGCGCTTTGTTTTTTTAAATCAATTGTTTTTGTGAATTTCATTAGATCTCTTTGGTTATAATTTTACATCTTGATGGAAGCTTGTACGAAGCAAGTTTGAGTGCTTGTCGAGCGACCTCGATATCAACTCCCTTGATTTCAAATACTACAGTTCCAGGTTTGATATCTGCTACAAAGTAATCCGGTGAACCTTTACCACCACCCATTGGTACCTCGGCACCTTTGGTTGTGATTGATTTGTGAGGAAAAACTTTGATGAAGATTTTGCCGCCCCGTTTGGTGTATCGAGCCATGACACGACGTGCAGCTTCGATTTGACGTGAAGTCAATTCGCATGGATCTAGTACGATAATGCCGATGTCTCCGAATGTAACTGTGTTGTTTTTTTGAGCTACACCCTTAGCATTTGCATTTCTTCGACGGTGATACCTTCTAAATTTAGTTTTTTTAGGTGTTAACATGTCTACAAATTTTAGCTATTCGATTATAAGTTATTTTTTGGATTAATCAAGTCAAAGTGATATTTCAATTGAAAACCTCACCTTTGTAAATCCAAACTTTTACTCCGATAGTTCCGTATGTTGTTTCTGCTCTTTCGTAAGCATAATCAATATCGGCACGGAATGTTTGAAGTGGTACTCGTCCGAGTGAGAAAAATTCACTACGAGCGATATCAACTCCATTTAGACGTCCAGCGATTTTCACTTTGACACCTTTTGCCCCAGATTCCATAGCTTTTTCGAGAGCGAATTTACATGCCCGGCGGTATGAAATACGTCTTTCGAGTTGTTGAGCTATGTTTTCAGCAACAATTTTGGCATCTAGGTTGATTCTGGCAATCTCATGGACATTGATTGCAAAGTGAGAGTTGAATTTCTTTTCGAGTTTTTCTTTTAGAGCTTCGATTTTTGATCCTTGTTGACCAATAATCAATCCTGGTTTTGCAGAGTGAACATCTAAATCAATTTTATCGGTTGTTTTAGATATCTTGATGAGTGAAACCCCTTTGTTCTTAAATTCCTTGTCTAGAAATTTTCTAATTTCAATATCTTCCTTGAGATACTTGGCGTAATCACCCTTTTTGGGAAACCATTTTGAGTCCCAAGTAGATGTGATGCCAAGACGTATACTCTTTGGATGTACTTTTTGTCCCATAGTTATTATTTATTAGATGCTTTAGTTGTTTTTGCTGGAGCTTTTTTAGCAGAATCTTTTTTTGGAGCTGCCTTTTTTGCTGGAGCTTTTTTAGCAGAATCTTTTTTGGGAGCTGCTTTTTTTGCTGGAGCTTGTTTTGCTTCTGCTTTGGCAGTAGCTTGGGCTACTTCTTTGGCAGTTGCCGGTTGGATGTCTGAGTTTTTGTCAGCAAGTATAACGTGAATGTGTGAGCAAAATTTATTGATTGGGTGTGCACGACCTCTTGAGATTGGAATGAATCTTTTGATTGTCATACCCTTGGAGATTTTGATCTCTTTGATAAATAAATCTGCTGACTTTGCGTTATTGTTTGTTTCTGCGTTTGCTTTGGCGCTTGCAACGACTTTATAAAGAATTTTCGCCGCTTTTTTTGGGGTAAATTCCAGCGTTGCCAACGCTTGATCAAGATCTGCAGTTCTAACTAACTCAGCAACCAAGTTTACCTTTTTAGGCGATATGCGTACATTTCTTAGTGATGCTTTCATAGTTTATTATTATTATTTTTGTTTACCCCCGTGGGCTTTGAATATTCTAGTAGGAGAGAATTCTCCGAGTCTGTGACCAACCATGTTTTCTGTCACATATACTGGAATAAATTTGCGTCCATTGTGGACTTGAAATGTCTTACCAACAAATTCTGGAGTAATTGTAGATGCTCTAGAGTATGTTTTGATAGACTTGATGTTTGCGTCCAAAACTTTTTTCATGAGTTTTGGGCATGTCCATGGTCCTTTCTTTAAACTTCTAGCCATAGTTTAGTAAAATTATTTATTAGATTTTCTTGGTTTGAGGATGTATTTATCTGTAAGTTTTCTTCCTCTGGTTTTTTTACCAAGTGCTTTTTGACCCCATTTAGTTTTTGGAGCTTTCATACCAATTGGAGAACGACCTTCACCACCACCATGCGGGTGATCTACTGGATTCATGGCTTTACCACGTACAGTTGGTCTTTTACCTAACCATCTGTTTCTACCAGCTTTACCGATTGTGATGTTTGAATATTCTACGTTTGATACAACACCAATTGTAGCGAAACACTTCTTTTCTACTAATCTTACCTCTCCTGATGGCATTTGAACTTGCGCTCGAGGTCCTTCTAGAGAAACCACTTTACCATACGAACCAGCTGACTTGGCTGTTTGTCCACCTTTGTTTGGTGTCAGTTCGATATTGTAGATTGAGTAACCTAGTGGAATGTTTTTGAGCATCATTCTGTTACCAGTTTTGATTTTAGCCTTTTCTGCAGTCAGGATTTCATCTCCGACATTGATGTCAGAAGCGGCTAAATGATATCTCTTATCACCATCCTTGTAGACAACAAGCATGATGTATGCTGATCTATTTGGATCATATTCGATAGAAGAAACTTTTCCAGGAACTCCAAGTTTGGCTACTCTGGAGAAGTCTACCAATCTGTACTTTCTTTTGTGTCCACCACCTCTGTGACGAACTGTAAGTTTACCTTGGTTATTTCTACCGGCTTTTGAATTTTTGGATACAACTAAACGCTTTTCTGGTTTTGTCTTTGTAATTTTCTCGAATGAATCTCGAGTCATATGACGTAAACTTGGCGTTGTTGGTTTATAACTTTTTAACGGCATCTTACTTGGTATTATTTATCTCGATTTTTTGTTTCCCTACAAATGTAACAATAGCTTTTTTGTAAGGTTTTCTTTTTGTCATTGTTTTACGTCCTAAATTTCTAGTTTTGGACTTAACTTGGACGATTCTAACAGTTGCAACTTTTTTTCCGTATAGCTTTTCCAAATCTTGTTTGATTTGTACTTTGTTAGAATTGGATGGAACACGGAAGTGGTATTGACCTTCATTAGCTTGGCCGTTGCTTTTTTCTGTAACAATATAATCAAAACTCAACATGCTTTATTTGTTAGTGAATACTTCTTGTGTTTTATTAACTGACTCACCAACAAAACATACTGACTTAAACTTTGTTAAATCGTGGATATTCAGGTAAGCAGCTTGAATTACCTTGACGTTAGGAACGTTTTTGGTAACTCGAATGAGGTCAGTGTCTTTTTCACTGACAACGAATAGACAGTTTCTGTCTACTGGTAGCTTTGTAAGTAGTTCTACAAAGTTTTTGGTTTTGAGATCTTTATCAGAATAGGATTCCAAACCGAAAATTCGCTCCTCACGAGCTACCTGAGATAGGGCAGAGAATAGTGCTGCTCTTCTCATTTTTTTTGGCATTTGTATTTCGAAGTTCGCATTGTTGCGAGGACCGAAAGCTACACCACCACCTGGCATGTGAGGACTTCTTGTCGTACCTTGACGTGCTCGACCTGTACCTTTTTGTCTAAAAGGTTTTCTACCACCACCTCTAACGTCACCTCTTTCAAGAGTGTGAGCAATGGATGCTCGTGAGTTAGAATGTTGTCTGATCAGTGCCCTGTGGATAAGCCCTCCGTTGAACTCAACTTCAAAAATATTTTTTGGAAGTGTGAGGTCTTTTGCGACTTGTCCTTTCTGGTTATAAACTTTTATCTTCATATTTACAGACTTATAACGACTAAATTGTTTTTCCCTCCACTAACTGGTCCTTTAATCCCAACTAGATTGCGAGAGTGATCGAGGTAAGAGATTACCCCTTTTTTGGTTTGAGTAACTGCACCCATGTGACCTGGTAGTTTTTTACCTTTTAGGACACGTCCTGGAGCAGCACAACCACCGACAGAACCTGGTTCTCTGTGATGTCTAGAACCGTGAGTTTCTGGACCACGTGAGAAGTTGTGTCGTTTGATTACACCTTGAAAACCTTTACCTTTTGTAGTTGCAGTAACGATTACCTTGGTGATGTCATTCAGAAGTTCAGTAGTTAGTTCTTGTCCTACAGTGTACTCATCTGTAGTTGCAACTCTAAACTCTCTTAATGTTCTGAATTTTTTTGTTTTTGTAGGTTTCTTAAGTTCGCTATAACCTACTACTATAGCATTGTAACCGTCGTTTTCGACAGTTTTGATTTGAACTATTTTGTTTGGTAAGCATTCAACAACAGTCAACGGAATGGCTTTGCCATTTTCGTCGAATATTCTAGTCATGCCTACTTTTGTACCGAGTAATCCGGCCATAATTCAGAGGTTTTAAATAATAGATATACTAACTTGAATTTAGCTATCAAACCTTAATGTGTTTTCAAGAACTTGTCAACCTTAAGCTTTGATGCTGAAAATTTATTTTTGATCAAACATCATTTTGATCTCGATATCGACACCAGCTGGGACAGTAAGATTAGTTAGTGCATCTACTGTTTGAGCTGTATTTTCGTTGATATCTATGAGACGTGCGTGAGTTCTCATTTCGAACTGTTCACGGGAGTCTTTGTTTACAAACGTTGATCTAAGTACTGTGTACTTTTTGATTTTTGTTGGTAGTGGAATTGGTCCTGCTACCATGGCACCAGTAT
>CAYYFV010000048.1:0-1286 GCA_964471455.1 uncultured Candidatus Peribacteria bacterium
GTAGGTGTAGTATTTGCCTGTCCATTATTTGAAACAGCCTTGCCATTGACACCCCCAGAACGCACAGATGGAAATTAATCAATCAAAAACTCATAGGCAGCTGGAAGTGCTTGTTCTAGGTAATCTCCCCATTCTGTCAAAAGTGTCTTAGCTGGCGCGTCTGCTCCCTGAACACCCTTCTTTATTAATGCCACATACAAAGACACTTTGTGCCTAGTATCGTTTGATAACTTGGCAAATTCAAGAGCTGGCTTGTATGCCTCTTTAACATTCTTATCTATGAATGCCATATACAAATTAAACAAGTCATCAAAGTCATTACGCTCACGAATAGACCGGGCAAATTTAAGAGCTGGCTTGTATGCAGAAATTGAACCCTTAGAAACAAGCTGCGTATATATCTCTATACAATCTGCCTTCAATTTCTCTTCTTTTTCGTTTGATTGTAAATATTTCTCAGCTGGTTTGTATGCATTTGTAAAACCGTCATCTATTAATTTTTTATATAGTTCAAACAATTTAGTTTTAATTGAAATTTCATCTCTAGACGAATACCTCTTGGCAAATTCAAGAGCAGCCTTTTTCGAACCTGCAACATCCTTTTCTAAAAGCAGTCGATACAACTCCGATAATGACTCTGTTATATTGAATTGATCAGTAGATTGACCATGTGCATTGGCAAATTCAAGAGCTGGCTGGTATGCATCTGCAAAATTATTCCATAGTAACTTTTGATACAATTCTACCAACTTTATAACAACTGCTAGCTCTCTTGCATTAAAACCTTTTGCAAAACTTTGTAAAGCAAATCTCGCAAGAAATTTAAGGGCGTCAGACTTTGCATCAACATTTTTATTTATTAATTTGGTATACAAAAGCGCCACGTTGAACACAACCCATTTATCAGAATGATTAGCATGTGTGTTTGCAAACTTAAAAGCGAGTTGCAATGCTTTACCTTTAAACACTAAAGATTGATATACCCTTCCCAATCTCTTAAGGAGCTCTACATCCTTAGAATTCTGATCTACTTTTGCAAACCCTAGAAAATCATCGAGTTTATTATCTAAAAATGTCCTAATCTTCTTAGATGAGTCTGTCTCTGCCATAAAATCCTCTACAGTAATATTGCTTGAACTATTAGATAATTGAGTGGTTTGAGCTACAATCCTGTTACTAATTTTTCCAGTGTTACCACTTCCACCTGTAGAAGAATTTAATGCAGATCGACTTGAAACTTTAGGAACTTTTACACCACTGCCGTTATTAGTAGAATTCTTAGCATT
>CAYYFV010000048.1:1386-7293 GCA_964471455.1 uncultured Candidatus Peribacteria bacterium
TTGAAACTTTAGGAACTTTTACACCACTGCCGTTATTAGTAGAATTCTTAGCATTTGCTCCAAGGACTGACTCAGTCCCGATTAATCTTGTACTACTAGTACCTACTTTCTGAGCCTTAGAACTAACAGTAGAGCTCGCAACCTGAGTGAATGTAGGTTGATTAACATTGTTTTGTAGAGGAGCATTTGTTAGAGCATTCACAGAAATAAAAGCCTTTTTTTGAGTACCGTCCTCAAATATAACCAAAACTTTATAAAATGGAAGCTTCTTATCATCAACTTTCTTCACATATCTTTTATACGATTTTAAAATTCCATAAGTCAATTCATCATGAGTCACATCAAAACTGCTCAAACTATTAATATCTCTTATACGAAATCCATCTTTCAAGTTTATTGATTTCCACAAAGCAGCTTCGTTTACATAAACATCATTTTGAGCTTCCTTAACTTTACAAGATTTAAATTTAACACCCGCAAGCTCTACTCCACTCTCAACAAAGCTTCCACTTGGTATTTTAGCTGTAAGCGAATTACCTTCGATATCCCTTTGAATAAACTTTTGATCAATAATAACCTCTTCATTTTCATTAAATGCTTCTATCGAACTACGCAACAAGCCTCTCTCACATATTGCTTTTTGCGCCACAAGGTAAATCTGTTTCTCTACTTGAACCTGCACCGCATTAAATCTCTTGTTATCAACATTTAAGACTTCTTGAGAATTCTCTAGCAACTTAATAGTTTTATTCTGTAAATCAGCTGTAGAACCAATCACAGTATGCTGCTTAACATCCCTCAAGTTATAACCAGGTTCTAAAGTAACAATCTTATTCATTTGAATATTATTAATTAATGAATTAATTATAGCATAAAAATCCAACTAAAGCCAATAAACTCTGAATCAACCCACTCAAAAATACAAAACATCAAAAATTTACACATAGCAAGATTTCATCAGTATCAACAAACATTTATATTTAAAATAGTTAATATTCCAACCATAACAATGATAATCTCAATGAAATTTAACAACCTAGCAAATGTCTAAGCATAAGCCGGAAAATTATGATACTCAATCCAAATTGCAAAACATACCAAACACAACCATTCACCCCCCCCGGTCAGTTGTGCTCAAATTCAAACAAAAAACTTTGCTCCTCAAAAACAACAACTAAAAAGCCTGCTCACAAATAAATCACAAATAAAGAAAGCTCTTTAAGTAAACTTATTATCACTAATCTTTAAACTATCAATCTTACGACGAATCAGTTTCAAATAACCAATATCCAAATTTGAAACTCGAATAAAATTCTCATAAGCCATGATCGCGTCCTGATATTCTCCAATCTGTTCATTGGCACGAGCAAATCCCAAATAAAAATCGCCCCTATCAGCCTGCATAGACAGTAATTTATCATAAATTGTAACGGCAAGTCTAGCCTCACCTGATTCCAAATAACGCCGTCCTGCAGAGTATAAAAATTCTATAGCCTCATCTAATTTACCCAATCCCTCACAAACCAATCCTAACTGAAAAAACACATAAGGATCCTTCACTTCTGCGTCAAATAATTGAATAAAAAAGTTAAAAGCTTTATCAAAATCTCCAGCGTAAAAATATGCAGATCCTATCGATTGACAAACTTGTACATCCTTAGGATATTTTTCCATACTTAAATACAACTCACCCAAGCTCAAAGCTGCCGAAGAATTACTCATACTAAGACTTACAGCTTGAGTTAAATATTCAACTGCCAAATCTATCTTGCCCATTGACTTATACAACAATCCAGCATGAGAGAAAGCAATACTAGCTTGACCAAAATCATCTAATTTAACTAAACAATTTCCAAAAAATATATAAGCCCATATATTATCCTTATCAAGTTCAATCACCTTCGCAAAACAACTCAAAGCGCTAGTATATTCGCCTTTATCAAAATATAAAAACCCCAACCTCTCATAAATATCAGTAAATAAAGGATTCTTTTCAAGTCCACGTTGTAAAAACCTTTCAGAAGACTCATAATCACCTAATTTATAATAATAATAACCAAGGGTAAAAAAGACAAAATCAGCACCGTCTAAATAATTAAAACAGTTCGTGTTTAAAGCATCAAATTGAAGCATTTGCATATAAGCCTCAATGCCTAGTTCATCTCTTAAAGAAAGGTTTAAACTCTGCCAATACATATACTCCAAATCCGTCTGTGGATTAACTAGCTCAACAGTAAAGGTGCCAGATATATGCTTGTAAGGCTTAAAATCGTTGAATTTCAACACGCAAAAATCTTTTGACACATCCAAAACACTATCATCTGTAAGCATATCCTGAGTGATTTCCTGGTAATTTTCATTTAAAGGTTCTGTACATGGAGTAAAATCCTGCCAGTAAATTTTTTGATCACTAGTAATTAATACCGTAGCAGAATGTTGAGGTAACCTTGCATGCATATATTTAACTCCTAGTTCATCAAGAAAACTACCAGCCAATATCGAAGCTCCCAAACAATTCATAACTCCATGTTTTCGAATATCTAACAATTTAGATTCCCTAGATTTATAATTGTAAGAACTAACCAACTTCCACACCATTTGGGCTATCTCCAACTCCCTAGCTGAAAGAGCCTCCAAATCTCCATTACTTCTCAAATCATCCAGCTCCTGCTTCAACAACACAACATTTAAAGACTCAAACAAATTTGGCGCCTTATCAGAGATTCGAGATTGATCATTGCTTAAAAACCTCTCAGATCTTTTTATCCCAGTTATCAGCTTCTGACACCCCCTTTTAAACACACTCGTATACAATTCCACTTTCGGACTCTCAATCGCATTAGTAATACTAATCTGCGTTGCATCTTGCAACTTTTTCATAGGGCCCTCACACAGTTCCCATGGCTGCACTCCTGTTGCTTGAAAGCCTTCCCGAATCAGCGCTTTAAAATAAACATTTAACAACTTAATTCTCAACTCCTCAAGATCTTCTGCCGTTGGATTATCAGGTAATCTCGCAATTCTTTTGCTATAGGCAATATCACCCAAAAACCACTTCTCGACCTCAGACTTTTCTAGCTCACTCAGTTTCTTTGATACATGGACACTAGTACTATTTTTAAGCATCATACCGTATTCACGAAATTTTGATATAAAGCCTTCTGCTACAACTTTAGATTCAGAGTCCAACACATCCAAATATTCATAAAAATATCTACCTGCATTATCAAACATCCCCCCTAACGATATTAAACTTGCAACACTTAGCAACTTATTTTCAGGGTTTCGTTGATAAGTCTCATTATCTACTTGTTTAATAACATCCACCAATTCCCAAAGTCTAATATCACTTGGTAACAAAAAATCACACCTTCCACTTTCATTATTCAAAAAAAGACACTCTCGCCGTACTTGTTCCCACTCTGATCTTTCTACAAACTTAAGATCTAAAGAATCAAGAGAACTACACCAAGTTTGTAATAAATTTCTAGCCACTTCAGTACCAAAAACAGGACTATAAATCATGTCATCACAAGCTTCCAAGGAAAATGCATTACGCATAAAAACTTTTTAACTATTTGTTGTTTTATAACACATCAATTCAAAAAGTCAACCCCTTATCCAATCATGAGTTTTTTTATAAAAAAACAAAAAAACTTGCCAATGTTAAAAAGTGTGATATAATTTCAGTAAAGTAAACAAAGTTATGAAAACTCAAGTTACAAACATTCGCCGCAGTTTAAAAACATGTAATTAGCGTGGTGTTTTAACTAATCTTCTTAAAATCTATAAGATCTAGCACCTCGCTAGGTCTTTTTTTATTTGCCTAAATTTTATTCAAATGCACATTATCCACAAGCTCACAACTCGCCGCCGCAAACTTCGTATGGTTTCCATGCAGGTTTAGAGTGCGCAAATTTAAATGAATTGTTTATAAAAGCGTCCTGCATGGGGCGCTTTTTTATTAAACAATTAATTTTAAGAAAATGAATACAATAACACTTCCAACCCCTCAAACTTTCGACCCCACCCAAGTCTTAGAATACGCTCACGTCTACCAAGACCAAGATCTAAAAGAATCTTCATTTCTAGAAGATCTCAAAAAACAATCAGACTTAATTTGGGGAATTCTCGAACAAAGCAATGCCAAACCGGTCCTACTCATAGACAATTGCCCATACCACAGTATTGCGCATCCAGATTTTAGTATCGAAGGCCTGCTGTATACACTTCAAAGCTGCAATCTTCCCACTCCCCAAACAATATATCTCGAAGACAATTACACCCAACTCGCCACCCAAACCATATCACACCTACCCCAAACAGCCATTTACAACAAAAAGGGAATCCTCAAACTCACAAACAAAAAGGGCCCAATCATCCAAAACTCCAAGCAACATCCAAGTTGCGCCCTACTCGAAACAATTTGGTTACACACAGAACTAGCCAACACACATCATACAGTCCTACTAAGTAGCAAATTTAAAAAACAACAAGAAACAAAACAACAGATCATAAGCACACTAGGCCAACTTGGATACATATCACCTATCCAAAGCCAAGCAATATTTTATTAACCATATACTAAGATGACAAAAAAAATAATTGGAATTCTTGGAGGCATGGGACCAGAAGCATCCAAAGATGCCTACCAAAGAATCATCAAATATGCACAAAGCAAATACAATGCGATCCAAGACAATCAATTCCCAAACATATTACTGTATAGCCTAGGATTAAATGACTTCGACGAAACTGGTATCACCAACCACGCTTCAGTACAGACCCAAGTTGTCGAGGGCCTAAATTTACTACATTCAGCAGGCTGCCAAGCAATAATCATAACTTGCAACACAGTCCATGTAACTCTTGAAAATATTGATCCCAAATACAAACTAATTCACCTGATTCAAGCTGTAAGCAAGCAGGCAAAAAATAAACAATATAAAAAAGTCGGACTCCTCTGCTCACAAACCACAAAAGACACCCAACTGTATCAACAACATTTAAACAAACTAAATATAGAAACACTTAGTGTTTCAAATAAGGATCAAGCAGTAATAAACCAAATAATAGAAAACATCATCAGTGGCAAAAAACTCCAAAGCGACATTGAGTTTCTCGAAGAAAAAACAAAACAATTCAAGTCCCAGGGAGCCCAAGCAGTTATTCTTGGATGCACCGAACTACCACTAATTTTTGATTCCAAACACAGCAGCCTCCCCTCTCTAGATAGTCTCCAAATTGGAATCGAAGCAATCACAGATGACTACTACAAATCCAAGACCAAATCCAAATCCAAAACCAAAACCACAACCACACACTCCACGCACTCAAATCTGTAAAAAACTTGACAAAATACAACTAAAGCCATAGCATAAACACTTAAACATACAATTAATAATCACACTATGTACCACAACATACGGTTCCAACATGATCTCACAAAACAATTTTTTTATGGAAGTCATCAATCAACTGACCAAAATACAAACAGAATTATCATCAAAGACATTGACTGGGAAGAAAGCGCAGAAGAAGGGTGGATTAATACAGGTCAAAGCTACCTACATCGACGAGATTATATAAGTCCTAATAAAGTCTCGCACATTCCCCAATCTCAACTCATTACAGAAAGCATCAGATACGCTCTAAACTCAACTCGCATATTGCACACGGGAAGAGCTTTTGGATCAGTCCACCCACAACACCCAGCATACAGAAGCTCATTAGACACAGTCATGAAAAATTTGAATATCTCACGATTAATTTTACCAAGATTATTTGCAATTGAAGTCACAGAAATTACGAATCTAGAACACCAAAGTCTAGAAAACCAAGATCTAGAAAAGCAAAATCTGGCACAACAAAATCTGGATGTTCTTCATAAAAATTGAGTAATTTTTC
>CAYYFV010000049.1:0-4489 GCA_964471455.1 uncultured Candidatus Peribacteria bacterium
ATAGAAAAAATAACATGGCAGCAAAACCTATAGCTAGATGCTTGTACACTGCTCCTGCGAGGTAGTACATACCAACTGCAATAAAGGCAAAGATCATGGTCGATCCCAAATCAGGCTGGAGTACAACCGGCAGAACGATCATCCCTGCAAGAATACTGAATGAGAGAAAACCTTTCTGAAAATCTAAAATATCACTTCCTTTGCGCTCAAACCATACCGCGAGATAAAAAATTAAACATAGCTTGGCAAGCTCTGCAGGTTGGATAGAGTTATTGGCAATTACAATCCAGGACTTAGCAAAGGTTGTAAATTGGCTCCCGGCTATCAAAACCGCAACCAAGGCCGCCAAAGCTCCCAAAAATAACACAACTGCGTATTTCTTCCAGATATTGTAGTTGACTTTGAATCCGGCATATAAGAACCCCAGAGCAATAAAAACTCTAACAATGTGCTTTTTCAATATATAGTAACAGTCGACCCCGTCTTGGCCGCAGATTGGAAAGCGAATGCCAGCTGCTTTGGTCAAATCTATTGATTTGGGTACCCCAATACTAGCCATCATCACGACTCCAAACAGAAGAAGGAAAAGGACTGCTGCTAGTAACCAACGATCATATTTTTGAGCTCTCATATATCAACTTAATCTTTGCTAAGTATACATTTATCGAGTATGATTTAAAAGTAATAGAGTGAAAAATGAAGATTAAATCCCTTGAAATATACTCGGCTTGCTTGGTTATATTGGATCAGATATCCAAATGGATTTTTGTGAATTTTTACCCTGAGTTGGTACATAAAAACTATGGATCGGCCTTTTCAATGCCCATCAATCAACTATTCGTGATTGGACTATCTCTTGTGGTTATTGGGACGTGCTTCTACTTAGTGAAAAAACATAAGTTCAAACATGAATTCTTTGTGGTTTGCATGTTAGCTGGTACTGTTGGCAACCTGATTGACCGTGTGGTTTTTGGCTATGTAATTGACTTTATTAACATTGGCTTTTGGCCCGTATTTAATTTGGCAGATGTCTACCTGAGCCTGGCAATTTTGTATCTATTTTCGACTTACTTCAAAAAAGACGAACTAAATCTTTAATCTTTGTATATGGATCAAGAAAATAATAAAAAGGACATTAACAGCGATATGGGCCCAGAAGAAACTCCAATTGAATCAGTGGCAGCAGAGCTCTCTGAACAGGTGGAGCAAACTGTCACCACAGCAGAGGCTGATGAAAACATGGCTGCGGGATCAAACCCAAGTGATAATATAGACACTCCAGAACCTGTATCTTCGTCGGATATAGATACCGCAGAGCAAACTATGCACAAGGCGACTCCTATGTTTGTGAGAATAAATCAAGTTGTGACCTCTTTGATCAGTGGCGTGTTTGCTAGCTTGATCATTTTGCTGGCTGTAATTGGTGTCTCACAAGCTGGCCTAGATTTGCAAAGTGGATCTTTGGACTTGAACTTCCAAATGCTATTGATTGCTATGATTGTTTTTGCATGTGGAATTACGCTCTCGCAGGTATTGGACTCTTACCTAAGTAAATTGGTGGAAAGGGAAAGCTTTGAAAAAATTGGATTTAAAATCTTTAAAAATCTATCTTCTCAGTTGATTTTGTTGATTTTGAGCGTGCCGTTTCTCCTTGGATTTGAAAATAAAGTCGCTTTAATCTTCTTGGGTAACTACCTGATATTTTCCTATGTGTTGTTTTCTCAAATTTTATTTTTTGGACACAACTACAGGCAACTTGGGAGCGTGTTTGGATTATTCTTGTCTGCGACCATCATTAACATTATGATTTTTAATTTGGAAAGCTCGCTGGTCCCAGTCTTATTTCTTTTGAGCCCGCCACTAATTTCAACCTTGAGAGAACTTGGTGCTCAGGTGGTAGAAGGACTCTCTTCGTTTGAGATCTAGATCAGCTATTTGGTGCTATGGAAGGCAATAGAAAACACCCCAGACTGGGGTGTTTTTTGCCTTAAAGGCTGGGATTGAAGTATTTTTTGAAGTGATCGGCGACCTTTTGAAGTGATCGACTATTTTTTGAAGTGATCGGCGACTTTTTCCATGCCTCGGAGGATTTCGACTGGAACCATCCAGATAGTTGTATTTGATTGGTCAGAAGAAAGATCGTTGATGGACTGTAATGTTCTGAGGTGCAGGGCGCCTGGGCTTTCTGCGAGCATGGCTGCTGCATCTTTGAGGTTTTGGGCAGCTTCTTTTTCGGCTGTGGCTTTGATGAGGACGGCGCGCTTTTCACGTTCGGCTTCGGCTTCTTTGGCCATAGTTCTTTTGAGATCGTCTGGTA
Source organism: uncultured Candidatus Peribacteria bacterium (assembly GCA_964471455.1). Classification (GTDB taxonomy): domain Bacteria; phylum Patescibacteriota; class Gracilibacteria; order UBA1369; genus CAYYFV01. Next base: position 2,318 of record CAYYFV010000049.1, read on the forward strand.
GACGCACATCTTTGAGCTCTACTGATTCGACAGTGATTCCCCACTCGTCTGAGGCTTTTTCGACAATATTTCTAATGCTTGTTGCTATCTCATCACGAGACTTAAGGAGAGTGTCGAGATCGACCGTACCGACGATGTTACGCATGGTCGTTTGTGCAAGTTGGCTAATAGCATAATAATAGCTCTCAACCTCGATAATGGCGCGAGCTGCGTCTTTTACCTTGTAGTATATTACTGCATTGATACGGATTGAGATATTATCGAGAGTGATGGCTTCTTGATCTGGGACGTCGACAGCTTTGGTCCGGATGTCGACTTTTTGCATACCCTGAATGATTGGGAATATCAATCGCCATCCAGGCTCTACTGTATGTGTATATTTACCTATAGTAAATTTGACTCCTCTTTCGTACTCTTGGACCTGGCGAATGGAAATCAGAACCAGGAAAATAATAAAATAAACAAATGACATACCAATTGGGTTACTTACATTGACTATCATAGACCTTTTTCCATTTGGAGTCTAAACTTTTACCACCTTTTGCTTTGAGCTGTTTGTTGAGGTCTTTGCATTGCTGGAGACTTAATTCGGTTTTGGATTGGATCTCGAGTGCATAGGCTGAGCTGATTTCTGTGAGAATTTGAAGTTTTTTAATTTTAATTTCTAAATCTAAATCTCTTAAGTATGATTGGGTGTTTTCACCTACATTAACTGATATATCTGTGAGGTCGAGTCCTCCCTGGACTGCATTTATGAGAGCTTGTTCGGTGGGGTCTTGCTTGAGCTTTTTGACCATGAGACTTTTGAGCTCTTGCGGTGCTTGGTAAGTGGTGTTGTTAGAAAGCTTCTTGTACTCCCCTTGGAAGGCAGTCATTACTTTTTGGAGATCCTTAGTCATTGCTGAGCCTGCGGCCTTGGTGACGTTCCAAAGATTTTTGAAAAACCCGTCTCCTTCTTTTGTAGCCTTATCCAAAAAGGCTGATTCCTCTTTGAAGATTTTTTGGAGATGTTTTTTGGAGTTTTCTGGAAAGTTTTTAACCGCAGATACCAACTCATTTAACTGCTTGTTGAAATCAGCTACCGACCTAGTATTTCTTTTATCAAACTTTGTAAATGTCTTGCGCCAATCATCATAGACTTTGGAAAAATTACTATTACAATTTGTATATGAACCGTTTCTAGTCCCGTCTGGTTGTAAGGTGTCAAAATTAGGTTCGTACTTCTTGATTATCTGCAACACGTCGGCTTTGATATAATCTTTGGCCGTGTTGAGGGGTGGGAAGTGCATCCCCTGCTTTTTGTATTGTTTTTCGAAATCTTTTTGCATTTGCTCAACCAGCTTTCTGACAAGAGCTTGATACTTGGGATCGTCTTCTTTGAAAGCAACAGGTTCTAATAAATCTAAGTTACGCAAAATACTTAGCTCGAGATCTAGGCGTAAGAAAGTTTTCATTTTATTATCTATGTCGACTTGATTGTAGAACATTACATTGTCTAAGAGGTCAGTCATTAAATCATCCTTAGCTTTGAGAACGATGTATCTTTCGCGGGTATTGCAGTTGTTATGTGCATAGCCTTTGGATGAAAAATTGAAAAAGCTAGCCCGAAAATCTTCTGAGTAGTCAGACATGTCAAAAGTTTCAATAAGGACATCAAAAACTGTTTCTATTCTCCGATTGATGGGCACGACTTTTTGTTGAGCAACTACAGTTGGTGCCAAAATACTTGTGAGAATCAAGTATATGCCGATAAATTTCAGTTTGTTTATGTACATACTTCTTTTCTCGTTAATTTATCTGTAGCTCTTTGGAGAGCTTCGACACCGCTGACCAAGGAATTAAGTAGTTGATTGAACAAATCAATCCTCTGGATAATTTGCTTGTATCCACCTTGTATATTGCTGATCATGACTTGTAGATTTGCTGTTTCTTGATTGGCTTTATTTAGAGCCTCTTGGACTCTAGCAACTGTAACATCTTCGATATCTCCGACTTTGGTTTTGATGCTTACAACTTCTGAGGGGTCTGGAGGAATTAACTCATTTATAGGTGCAGGTGGCTGAGGAGGCAGTGGTCTAATTGCTTTGGATATGACAGTAAAATCTATTCCGGCGACTGATTTTTTGAGTGCTACTTTGCAATAGGGGAATTCACCAAAATTACCGGTGACTT
>CAYYFV010000049.1:4502-7285 GCA_964471455.1 uncultured Candidatus Peribacteria bacterium
AGATTTTGAGATAAGAGTTGTTTCATAAACTCTTGCATTGTTTTGACTTGGCAGTTAACACAATTTTTAAATGCTGGCATGACAAGACCCCATCGCCCCATTACTTCTTCTTTGACAAAGCAAAAAATTTCTCCCTCTTCACACTTGATTTCTGTTGGTTCGGTTGGAGGCAGTGATGAGTTTGGATTACCTTGCCTGTTGTTATTTGAATTACTTGACTGTGAGCCACCACCACCCGATGTGTTATTAGCTCTTGGGCCCCCAGAAGATGAATCGTCTGAGCCTGTGTCCGAAGGAGAATCTGTAGATGAAGATGTTTCGGGTCGATTTTGCTCAAATTCATTGATTTGTGATTCTAGGTCTGGATCGGCCTGACATTCGTTTGGACTTGGATCGGAAGATATTTGTGGGGTTTGGGCTTGTTGGCCTTCGGGCTGATTGGTTTGAGGCTGATCTGGATCTTCTGGAGCAGACCCTGAGGGTGGTGTGGGAGATGTTTCGGGTCTTGGAGACCTGGATAAACTAGGTCTCTTTGAGAGGCCTGTAATCTTGTCTAATTGAGATGTTCCGTCGAGTAAAACTTCTGATTGAGACGCGAATAGAATTTGCTCTATACGTGTTAAGTCATCGATCAAATCAAATGGAGAATCTGAAGTGTTGTTATTTGCAAAGAGCTCTTTGGTAAATATTTCTAACTTTTGTTTTTGCAGGACTTCGACAGAAGTGATGAGCTGATTATATCTGCTGATTATCGTTTCTTTATCAAAGCCCTTGTAATCTTTGGGGAGCTTGTCATTTTGAATCAAGTTTTGAGTTTGTTCGGGAGTTATTTGAAATTCCATTCTTAATTTATCATAAACCAACTCTTGTTTTTGTTTGCTTAAGTAATTAAGAATTGTGGCATAAATATTAGGAGCACTGGAGTCGAAATCTATATCATCCAGTTCAAACTTATGAATTTTTTTGTTTATAGCCTTTTCGAAATTCTGAAGCATGGCTTGCTGTTGTCCGATGCTTGCAAAAGCTGAGATCGAAAATCCCAAAAGTAAAAATGTGCCGCAGATTAAGCCAAGGGCTTTATTGACATTCTGTCGTAGTCGCATTTGTAAATTTGTTAGGGATAGTTTCTAAAATATTTGATGATAACTTGAGTGTCTCAACTGTTTTGAGTAGCTCTTCTTCGATTGCTATAAAGTTTTGGTGCATTGGATAGACCATAAGCATCTGAGTGTAAAAATTGACTGCTGTCTCGATCGACATCAAGATGACGTCATTTTGTGCAACGAAAAAAGGGTCGCTTCCAACCTGCTGATAGACCCTAATGTACTCTATAATCATGGCGTCTAGCAGGCATTTACTCGTCAAGTTTGGAAATTTGAAACCTTTGACTTTAGTTGTCTCTGAACATTTGGCGATTTGGACTGGCTGGGCATCTGGACCAGATGACAATTTAATTTGAATATCTTCCTCCACTGGGCCCAGAATAGCCATGTCTATGCGGCCGTTTCTCTTTTTGGAGTACTCTGGACTTACAAACTTTTTGAGTAATGTGAAGTGATTATCGACCAACTGGTTAAGTCTAAAATGCAGACATGCTACTTGTTGCTCCACAGGCGATCTGGGATTGAGTTTGGCAGAACTGCAAATATTATCATTTTCTGCAAATGAAAAAAATTTTACCGGTATAAGTATTGCTGCTACTAGGACTAAAACAAGCAGCGATCTATATAGCATGGTAATTGATTATCAAATGATTTAACTTGGTTTGTGAGTGAGCTTAAATTATCTACCAGCTTTCTCAGATTGGTATTGATAGAGTCATATTTATCAACTAACATTAGCGAACTCTTCTCTGAGAGGGTCCTTTGTACTGCTGACTGGTAAACTACATCTATCTCTTGAATCACCCGGTCTAAAAGGTCGTTACAGACCTTATAAGAAGCTTCTCTTTTTAGAATGGTATCTATTGATTTGGCAGACTCTAATTTGCTTGGGCGAAGTGCCACAACTTTGGAAGTACTTAGAAAGTACTCCTGTTCCAAACCTTCAAGTCCTGCTGATACCATTTGATCAGAGTTCATAAATTCGGCAACTTTTTCGTAGAACTCCGCCTGATATTCAGATAATAAAATGTGCGTTGCTGGGTCGCAGTCTTTGGATTCGGTAACTGCCTCTTGGGCAGGTGTTGGTTTGCGCTCTGGAGTTGTGCCGGCGATAGCTAGGCTGCTTATCGTCAAACTGACTATGCAGAAAGCGGTGACAAGAGCTGGAAAGCGGATTTGGGTAAGTTTGGGGATCATTGGCTTGGGGATACTTTATTAGATTGATCTAAAATTTGGGACTTGTCTTTGTTTCTGAGGATAACAAAAAATTCATCTGTTGGCTTAAACACTTCATTCTCATCTATTGTATACTCACACGGACATGTTGTACATGCAATATCTTCTACCACCACAGACTCTGCAGGCAGCTGTGCATCTGGCAATCCTTCTAATTCAGCGTCATCTGTTTGAAGTGCTTGCTGGATGGCATCTAGTAGCTCCGAGACCTGCTCTTGGACTTGTTCTTCGGTGAGGGTTTGAGCTTGGCTACCAGCACTTGACTGCTCTGATTGAGAAAGCGTTGAATCTTGGCTCGACCGATTGCTACCAGAGTCCCGTGATTGACTTTGAGTCGAAGAGACCTGAGTATCTTGGTCACTGCTGGCTTGAGTATCTTGGTCTGAAGTAGCAGATTTGGAATCTGGATCGATTATTTGAATATCTGTCTGAGAACCAGTACTG
>CAYYFV010000050.1:0-7092 GCA_964471455.1 uncultured Candidatus Peribacteria bacterium
GTGTTCTCTGACATGATTGTTTTCGGCACCGTTTCTGATAAATCTTGATCCGTGCTTGGCTCCACCTTCGTTGTCTGAGTATTCGAGTCTGTCTGTGAGTTCGATGTGAATATCGTGCATTTGAGCTAGGCTGTGTTTGTGTCCCAAAAATACTCTAGCATTGTAGTGAGTGATTTGGAGCATGAGTGTGCTTTCTTCAAATGGTCTGTGATATGATTCTAGGTTCCATTGTTTTTTAATCATCTTAAAGGGGGTTATAAATTTTATAAATTAAATGTGGTTTGCAAAGTAGCGCTAATACCGAAGCTCATTAGCAAGATCAAGCTGGCAATAATTACTACTGCATATTTTTGTAGGAATTTTTTGCTTTTGTTCTTGAATCTACTCATAGATTTTTTGATTAAATCATTATATTATAATTCAAATAGAATTTTATGTCAAGGTTCAATCGACTTGAAATTGCAGTTTGCCTAAAGATTCGTTAGAATATTTCAGTTTAATCAATGATTTATGCCGGTTTTTGCAGATAATAAAAAGGCACGCTTCAATTATGAAATAATTGAACGTTTCGAGTGTGGAATGGTTTTAACTGGAGCAGAAGTCAAAAGTGTGCGTGCTGGCAAGGTGTCTTTTACGAATGCATATGTGACTTTTTTGAATGAATGTCCTGTGGTGCGTGGTATGCATATAGCTCCGTATGGCTTTAGTGATAATCGTGATTACAAGCCAGATTGTGATCGTACTTTGTTGCTCAAGGCCCATGAAATCAAAAAGCTTCGTGACAAATCCGAGCAGCAGTCTTTGACAATTGTACCGCTTAATTTGCATTCCAAAAAAGGCTTGATTAAATGTGAAATTGCCCTTGTGCAAGGTAAGAAACTCCATGATAAGCGTCAAGTTCTCAAAAATAGAACTATGGATCGTGAGGCCAAGCGAGCAATCAAAAATTATAAATAAATATTAAAATGATGTTTGATAAAAATGTATTTAGAGCTTATGACATTCGTGGTAAAGCTATTTCTGAGAACCCACAAATTACACCCAAATTTGCTTTGGAATTAGGTAAAGCACTTGGTACATATTTTCAACGGCTTGGTATGAGTAATTTTGCTTGTGCGCGTGATGGTCGTTTGACTTCTGAGGATTTGCAAAATGCCCTTTTGGATGGACTCACTCAAACAGGCATCAATGTTACCAATTTGGGACTCAGCCCATCGCCGATGTTTTATTTTGCAGTCTGTCAGCCAGAATTCGATTGTGGTTGTGTGGTGACTGCCTCACACAATCCCAAACAAGACAATGGATTCAAAATAGTCTCCGACAATGCTCATTCGGTTTGGGGGCCCAAGTTGCGAGATATATATCAGATGATTTTGGATCAAGATTATGATTTGGTCGAGAATCCCTCTGTGATAGAAAGCTTTTCTGTATTGGATAGATATCTTGAGCGCATGTATGCTTCTATGGATATCAAGAGACCACTCAAAGTGGTCTTGGATACTGCCAATGGCATTGCTGGTCCTTTTGTTCGGCAAATTTTTGAGCATCCGATGATTGATTTAGATGTAATTTATGAGGAACTTGATGGTAATTTTCCAAATCATCCTGCCAATCCAGAAAAAGAATCGAACATGCTGGATCTTGGAGCAAAAGTTCGTGAGCTAAATGCTGATATTGGACTTGGGTTTGATGGTGATGGTGATCGTTTGGGAATTGTGGATGAAAATGGGCGATTTTATACTTGTGATTTATTGTTAATGATATTGGCTGAAGATTTTTTGTCTAGAAATCCCGGAGAAACAGTAATTTTTGATACTAAGGTTTCGATGGTGGTTGAGAATAGGATCAAAGAATGTGGAGGCGTGGCTTATCGTTATATGACCGGGCATTCTTTGATTGAACAAGAAATGCATGCCAAAAATATTAAATTGGGGGGGGAAGTTTCTGGACATTATTTTTTTGGAGAAAACTATTTTGGATATGATGATGCTACTTTGGCCGCAATTAAAGTTTTGTCTATTTTGTCCAAAAAGGAGCATGCTGTCAGTGGGTTTTTTGCTAATTTGCCACATGTTTTTGTGACCCCCGAGCTAAGAATACCCTGTCCGGACGATAGGAAGTTTGGGCTTGTAGAAGAGGTTATTAAGCATTTCGAAGCTGATTATAAGTTATCAACTTTAGATGGTATGTTCTTGGAGTATAATGATCATACCTGGGCTGTTTGTCGTTGTTCCAATACGGCTCCACAGTTGACTTTGAGGTTCGAATCCCAGACTCGTGAAGATCTCAATGCCGTTATCGAATTGGTAGCTAATAGGCTAAATGAATTTGATTATTTGGATGTCGAGGCAATTTTGGCTTTGAAACAATAATCTGTGACTTTATTTGGAGAGGTTTTTGTGTTATAATAAACAGAAGTTAACTATTTATATGATTAAATCGGTTTATATTGGAGCTGACAGTGCTGACTATGATTTTAAAAAGAATTTAATAAAGGATCTGAAGTCTGATGGTCTGGTTGTTGTTGATTTGGGGATTTTTATGATTGAAGACAAGGTCACTCTCGAAGATTTAGGTCGAGAAGTAGGGGAGAAGGTGGCTCAAGATCCAGAATCTATTGGGATCCTGATTGAGAAAGATGGTCTCAATATGTGTATTGTTGCAGATGAAATGGGGCCTGTGCACTCAACTGTGTGTCTCAAGTCTCATGATATTAGTTTTGATGCTTCTAAATGTAATACAATTTGCTTGAGTGAGGCGTGTATGGAGTATCCAGAAACCCTACAAAATGTTCGTAAGTTTATTCATTCCAAAAATAATCACCAATAAATGCAAGTAGGAGCCTCTTTATTATCGGCGGACTTTCGACATTTAGCTGTAGATGTTGAGCGGATGCAAAAGGCAGGGATTGACTTTTGGCATTTGGATATTATGGATGGTGTTTTTGTTCCGAATTTTACTTTTGGCATATCTGTGATTGAGCAGTTGCCGACGGGTTTGCCTTTGCAAATTCATTTTATGGTGGAGCATCCAGATCAGTTATATGCTTTGTTTGCCAAGGCGGGTTTTGCCCGTTTGAATGCTTGTGAGTTTATTTTTCACGTCGAAAATACCAAATGCGATCTGATTCAATTAGTAAAAGCCGTACGTGCAGACGGCCACAAGGTTGGTCTGGCTATCAATCCATCGACTATGGCCTCCGAATTAGATGCGTATTTGAACTTGCTTGACACGGTCTTGATTATGAGTGTGAATCCGGGTTTTTCTGGACAAAAATTTATTCCTGGTGTGCTAGGTAAGATTGACTATATTAAGTCAAGAAATTCTTCTGTTAAAATTGGGGTAGACGGTGGTGTCAACAGTCAAATGATCGATCTTGTCAATTCAAAAAGTGTGGACTTTTTGGTATCTGGATCTTATTTGTTCTCATCTACAAGCCCAGAGGATGCGGTTAGAAGTCTTAAATAGTTAAAATATCTGTCTTGAATTCGATGATATACTATAAGTGTGATCTTATTTTATGTCGTTACTTGTTAGTAATTCAATCCCCAAAACGGCCTTAAAGAAAATGCCCAGTGTCTGTGCTGATATTTTAGAGGAGCGTGATATTAAGTACTTTGAGTCTTTGGAATTGTTTACGGAAGAGTTGAGGGACATGTCTGTGACTGTTTTTAAGGATTCGGTTATTGATATGGTGGCATTTAATCCGCAGGAATTCGAGTCCGCCACTTGGCTGTTTCAGGAGGCTTTTTGCCGGATTTATTCTGATTTATCTGAAGCTATGCTGTTTGAGCTTTCGCAGACGGCTAGTGACCTGGTTGAAAATTTGCAAGATTACTTTGTGGATTTTAGGATTCATGCTGCTGAGTTACGTATTTTGGAGTCCTTTTATAAGACCACTAAGAAATATGCTTTTATAAATCATCTGCGTAGTCAGGATTTTAATTTATTGGTATCTATTTTAGAATCGGAAAGATTACTAAAGAAGTTAAAAAAAGTTCCAAATGATATGGATATTGTGGATGCGGTTCATATATTTGAGGGCCTGTCTCATGATTACGAGAACTTTTTGATGGATAATCCTTTATGTCCTAATTTTATGTGGAATTCGGGATTGTCCCAGAAAATATATACTATTTTGGAGTTCAACTATGAGTTTCTGATGGAAGTGGGAGCTGATCAGCTACAGTTAAATTTGTATCAGAAGTATTCTTTTCGGCCTTTTCAGGTTAAAAACGGTCTCAAGGAATCTGTTTTGGCAAATTCTGAACTGTGGGAGTCTTATAGTGCTTATGTTTTGGATTGTTTGAAACTAGAAACCCTGTTTGCCCGGGATAAGATTGATTGGGCCTTGGCACATGGTCAGTTGTATTTTTACAAAAACGAGTATGCCTTGAGTTATAGTGCATTGCAAAAGACGCATGCCCTTTTGTTAGCTAAAATTACTGGTTTGAGAGTTGCTTCCGAACTCGATTTGGCGATGTTTAAAAAACGGGTAAATCGTTTGGCCCCTGCCTACCAAGAGGCGTTTCGTAGTTGCCATTATTATTTGACTGTCTTGCGTAAATCGCTTTTGAATCATTTTTCTAATTCTACTCAAAGTCGTTATGCTTTGGGTGTTTTGATGCTATTTGTTGATATGCTTGAGGTCTTTGAATTTTTGCCGGATATTTATTCTGTACAGGAGTTTATTCACAAATCTGATATTGCTCAGATTGTGAAATATTACCCTCTAAATCCAGCAAATATTAGCATTGTTAATGCGATTAAGAATAATGAATTTTGTTTGTCTAAGCAGTTTGTTTTGGACTTGACTGTAGAGGCTTTATCGGAGGTGAATTCTGATTTGTCTGAGGTTTTAATGTAGGCTTTTTTGCTTTATAATTAGAAAAATAATTTCTGTGTATGCATTATTTGTCTGAGTTAGTTTTGTCTTTGAATGAGATTTTGCCTTTGTGGCTGTTTGTATTTTTCGGTGGCATCATCGAGGAGGTGATAGCTCCGATTCCATCTCCAGTGATTATGACTTTTGCCGGTGCAGCTGCCGCCAGTATGCAAAAAGCATGGCCATGGATTGTATTGTATGGGGTGTTGGGTGGTATTGGTAAGTCGCTGGGGGCTTTGATTTTGTATTTTGTGGCAGATAAGTTTGAAGATTTTTTTACGGGTAGGCTTGGTAAGTTTTTTGGTTTGCGGGAGCATCATTTCGAGGCTTATGGTCGTAAGTTAGCTGAGAACCCAAATTTATTTTGGTGGTTATTTGGAGTCAGGTCTCTGCCAATTGCGCCCAGCGCAGTTATTAGCGTCTTGTCTGGGGCTCTCAAAGTTCCTCTCAAGACATATTACATGTCTACTGTGTGTGGTTGTATTGTAAGAGATGTTATCTACGTTTTTATTGGATTTTCTGCCAATGAGTTTTTGCAGGGGGTTTTGTCTCAGTCTGCTGGTGTAGATAAATTTATTATGTTTGGGATGGCGGTGATGATTTTGTTTTATTTTGTATATTTAGCCCATAAAAAGAGCCGATAGTCCTGCGCTTTCATTTGTGTTAAAGTCTTTTGGTTTTATAATAAATAAAATACAATACAATACAATACAAAGCTTTTGATTATGGGGAATAGATATGAACAAGTTACACCAAGTATTAAGGAGTTTTGCGGTGGATCTGAGGTGGCAGTTGTTGAGGATTCAAATGAATTACTAAGGATTGTGATAGCCGATTTGCATGCATCTTATAGTGCTTTTTATAATTCTTTGGGAAAGGGTAGTGAGTTTTTTTCGCGTCTGAATCCCGTTCAGAAGCCGGAACTAATATTGCTGGGTGATTTGTTTGATCGTGGAAGATCTGCTCGAGAGGTGTTGGAGAATGTTGTAAGGCTTTTGGATTCTAACCATAAAGTTACGTTGTTGGCAGGCAATCATGAAATGTTGATGTTCAATGCCGTGTATAATCCTAGTTTTGATAGTATATATGGGTGGGTTGTAAATGGTGGATATGAAACTTTTCGTTCATTAGCTGCTTTGGTCGATGACCAACTAGATGAGAAGCAATGGTCGGAGTTTGAAACTGCCTGTGGTGTATCTGCCGGTAATGGAGTTCTATTATATAATTTTTATTTATCTGTTGCTGAGAGCTTGAAAACCATGTTGTCCGAACTAGGTGAGCATTCCATGATAAAACAGTTATTTCGGAGTTTGAATTTGACTACACAGAGAGGATCTGATTTGTATGTGCATGCTGGATTTTCATGGGATTTTGTGAGTAATAACGCTGATTTTGGTTCTAATAATTGGTCTGTGGAGTTGAATAATGAGTTTAGATCTGTGATTGAGGATTGTCTTGCAGATCCGGTTGTTTCTGGATGGGAAATTAATTTGAAAAAATTTGTATCTGCTACCAAAGATATGATGGGTCCCTTGTGGGTTCATAAATCTTATTTTGATAAGATGCCGATTGTATATAGGCGCTTGTTGAAAGGAGCTATGAACAGGATTTCCGTTCGGCGTATGGTTGTGGGGCATTCAGTTGTGTCGGCCCCTGAGCTTGATGTGTTGCAAAGTGATAGCCATTCTAAATTTGAAATTTTGTATTTAGACTGTGGTATTTCTGAGGCTTTTCGATATAATATGAATGCTCAATGTTTGGTTGTTGATGGGCAGGGTGGTAGTTTTGTCTTGAACAAAGATGGAGATTTTGTTCAGATCTAATGTAATTTAATTTATGAGTTTGAAATTTGCAAAGAATTTATTGATTGTGCCCGATGGGCATGGTGACTGTGATGCTTTAGATGCATCTATGAATGTTGTGTCTAGAGCGAAGGATACTAGTTTTTATGCTCTGTCTTTGCCACGGGAGGATGAGCCTGAGTTTGCAGAGGACTCTGATATTGTATCTTTGGGGGATTTAATTGATCGAGGGTCTGAGAGTTTGCAGGTGATAAATCGAGTATCAGATTTATTTGCTGGAGGAAGTTCTATGAACTCTAGCCCTAGCCTTAGCTCTAGCCCTAGCCTTAGCTCTAGCCCTAGCCTTAGCTATATAGGTAGCATTTGATATATCCATATCCCTAAGGATAGGGCTAGGAATTGCTT